>JAYVPR010000064.1:0-9657 GCA_043757245.1 Polaromonas sp.
CCCGCAAAAATCAGGATCGAAATGCCGTTACCCAGACCGCGTTCGGTAATTTGCTCACCGAGCCACATCAAAAACATTGTCCCGGCAGTCAGACTCACCACTGCGGTCATGCGAAAACCGAATCCAGGAGCCAGCACCAGTCCGGGCGAGCTCTCCAACGCAATCGCGATACCCATGGACTGAAACAGCGCCAGGCCCAAAGTGCCATACCGGGTGTACTGCGTGATCTTCCTGCGGCCGGCTTCGCCTTCTTTTTTCATCTGCTCAAATGTTGGCACAACATAGGTGAGCAACTGCATGATGATGGAGGCCGAGATGTAAGGCATGATGCCCAGCGCGAACACCGCGAACCGCGACAAGGCGCCGCCGGAAAACATATTGAACAAACTCAATATGCCGCCTTGCTGCCCCTTGAAGAGTTGCTGCAGCTGCGCCGGATCAATGCCAGGCACCGGAATGTGGGCGCCCACGCGATAGACCACCAGTGCAAACAGCAAAAACACAAGCCTGTTGCGCAGATCACCGAACTTGCCGGTTTTTGCAATTTGTGCAGAGCTGGTTGCCACTGATCGTTATCCGTGTAAAAGTTTTAAGCGATCACGCCGCCGGCGGCTTCGATCGCAGTTTTGGCACCCGCAGTCGCGACTATGCCATTTAGTTTGACTGCCTTCGTGAGGGCGCCAGACTTGATGACCTTGACGTTCTTCACCAGCTGACCCACGAGGCCCGCCGTTTTGAGCGTCAGCAAGTCGACTTCGGCCAGGCCGAGTTGCTCCAGGGCAGTCAGTGTGACTTCGGCATTGAACTTGAGCAGTAGCGATTTGAAGCCGCGCTTTGGCAAGCGGCGCTGCAGAGGCATCTGCCCGCCTTCAAAACCCACCTTGTGATAACCACCTGCGCGGGATTTCTGGCCTTTATGGCCGCGACCGGCTGTTTTGCCCAGCCCCGAACCGATGCCGCGACCGACACGGCGTTTGGCATGTTTTGCGCCTTCGGCAGGCTTGATTCCATTTAATTCCATCATAAGCTCCGCTTACAGCACCTTGACCAGGTAGCTGATCTTGTTGATCATGCCGCGCACCGCGGGCGTGTCCTGCAGCTCGCTCTTGCTATTGATGCCGCGAAGACCCAGGCCACGCACGGTAGCGCGATGGGATTCCTTGGTGCCAATCGGGCTGCGAACCAGGGTCACCGTGAGTTTTTTCTCTGTCGTCATTGGTACCGCCTTAGCCGAAGATGTCTTCGACTGATTTGCCACGCTTGGCCGCGATGTCCGAAGCGGTGGTGGAGTTGTTCAACGCGTCCATCGTTGCGCGCACCATGTTGTAAGGGTTGCTGGAGCCGTGGCTTTTTGCCACGATGTCGGTGATGCCCATCACTTCAAATACAGCACGCATCGGGCCACCGGCACTGATGCCGGTACCTTTGGCAGCCGGCATCATCATGACGTTGGCAGCACCGTGGTGGCCAAAAACGTTGTGATGAATGGTGCCGTTCTTTAACGAAACCTTGGTCATGTTGCGACGGGCTTCTTCCATGGCTTTTTGCACAGCTGCCGGCACTTCTTTCGACTTGCCCTTGCCCATGCCGACGCGACCGTCGCCATCACCCACCACAGTCAGCGCGGCAAAACCGAGAATTCGGCCGCCTTTTACAACTTTGGTCACGCGGTTAACCGCGATCATCTTTTCCTTCAGACCATCGTCTGGAGCGTCGTTTTGTGATTTTGCTTGAAATTTAGCCATACTTAATTCCAGTCTGCTTAGAACTGCAAGCCAGCTTCGCGAGCCGCATCAGCCAGCGCTTTAACGCGGCCATGGTACGCAAAGCCAGCGCGGTCAAACGCTACTTTTTCCACACCTGCCGCTTTTGCCTTTTCAGCAATGCGCTTGCCAATGGCCTGCGCAGCAGCAACGTTTGCACCTTTGCCCGAAGCGCCGAGATCCTTGCGGACTTCGACTTCTGCGGTCGAGGCAGATGCCAGGATTTTGGTGCCGTCGCCAGAAATAACACTGGCGTAAATATGCAAATTGGTGCGATTCACAGTCAGACGGGCAACACCTTGCGTCGCAATGCGGATACGGGTCTGGCGTGAACGACGAAGGCGCTGCTCTTTTTTGGTCAACATGGTGCAGCTCCTTATTTCTTCTTGGTTTCTTTGATCGTGATCTTCTCATCCGCATAACGGATGCCCTTGCCCTTGTAAGGCTCGGGGGGACGAACCGCGCGAACTTCGGCGGCAATCTGGCCGACGCGTTGACGATCCGCACCCTTGATCACCACCTCGGTGGGCGTAGGCGTTGCAACCTGGATACCCGCAGGCATATCCATCACCACCGGGTGCGAATAACCGACGGTCAGATTCAACTTGGCACCCTGCGCCTGGGCCTTGTAACCCACGCCAACAAGGCTAAGCTTTTTCTCAAAACCCTTGGTCACACCGGTGACCATGTTGTTGACCAGCTGACGCATCGTGCCACTCATGGCATTGGCTTCACGCGAGTCATTGGCCGGCAAAAAAGTCAACCGGCCAGCATCGTTTTTGATGGTTACCAAAGCATTTTGCGTCAGGCCCAAGGCACCGAGGGCACCCTTAACGTTGATCTGGTCGTCTTTCATCGCCACGTCCACGCCCTGGGGCACGACAACCGGCATTTTTCCTACACGAGACATTTCAGTTACTCCTCAATGTCGCCGTTAAGCCACGTAGCAGAGCACTTCACCACCGATACCGGTAGCGCGCGCTTTGCGATCAGTCATCACGCCTTGGGGCGTTGTGACAATGGCGACACCCAGTCCGTTCATGACCTGGGGGATGGCGCCGTGGCCTTTGTAAACGCGAAGACCGGGGCGGCTGACACGCTCAATGCGCTCAATCACCGGACGTCCCGCGTAATATTTCAGGGCGATTTCCAACTGGGGCTTGCCATCGTCGGTCTTGACAGAGAAGCCATCGATGTAGCCCTCGTCTTTCAAAACCTGCGCAATAGCGACTTTGACTTTTGAAGACGGCACCAGCACAACGGCTTTTTCAACCATTTGTGCATTGCGGATGCGCGTCAACATGTCGGCAATAGGATCACTCATGCTCATTTTGTAGTTCTCCTATGCTTACCAGCTTGCCTTGGTGATACCAGGGATATCACCAGCAAATGCCAACTCACGAATCTTGGCGCGAGCCAAGCCGAATTGACGGAACGTACCACGCGGACGACCCGTGATCGCGCAGCGGTTACGCTGGCGGGTAGGGTTGGCGTTGCGCGGCAACTTTTGTAACTCCAAACGAGCCAGAGCGCGCTCGTCATCAGTGCGCTTGAAGTCGTTAGACGTCTTTTTGAGTTCTGCGTGCTTTTTAGCAAACTTGGCGACCAATTTGTCGCGTTTGATTTCACGTTGCAGCAATGCTTGTTTTGACATGCTAGAGCCTTAGTTCTTGAACGGAAAACGGAACGCGGTGAGAAGAGCCTTGCACTCGTCATCGGTTTTGGCCGTTGTGGTGATACTGATATTGAGTCCGCGCAAGGCGTCAACCTTGTCATATTCAATTTCAGGAAAAATAATCTGCTCTTTCACGCCGATGTTGTAGTTGCCACGGCCATCGAAGGCGCGGCCAGAAATACCGCGAAAATCGCGAACACGGGGCAAAGCCACGGTTACAAAACGATCGAGGAACTCATACATCTTCACGCCGCGCAGGGTAACCATGCAACCAATAGGCAAATCTTCGCGGATTTTAAAGCCAGCGATTGCTTTTTTAGCCTTGGTGACCACTGGTTTTTGACCAGCGATTTTAGTCATGTCGCCGACGGCGCTGTCCATGACTTTCTTATCTGCAACCGCCTCGCTCACACCCATATTCAGTGTGATCTTGGTGATGCGGGGAACCTGCATTGGAGATTTGTAGCCAAATTTTTCAATCAGGGCTGGCGCGATTTTCTCGCGGAACTGCGACTGCAGGCGGGCCTGCGTAGCAGCTTGTTGTACTGGTGCTGTTTTAGCCATTTTTATACCGCCTTGATCTCGTCGCCGCTGGACTTGAAGACGCGCATTTTTTTGCCGTCGGCCAACAACTTGATGCCCACGCGATCCGCCTTGCCCGATGCAGCATTGAAAATTGCGATGTTGGACTGGTGAATTGGCATGCTTTTTTGAACAATGCCGCCGATTGTGCCTTTGAGCGGGTTAGGCTTGGTGTGTTTTTTCACCATGTTAATGCCCTCCACCAACACATAGGCATCGTCGGTGCGCTGCGTAATGGTTCCGCGCTTGCCTTTGTCCCGGCCTGCGATGACGATGATTTCGTCGCCTTTGCGAATTTTATTCATGGCGTGCCTTTACAGAACTTCAGGAGCCAAAGACACGATCTTCATGAACTTTTCAGTGCGCAGTTCGCGCGTCACTGGTCCGAAGATGCGGGTGCCAATAGGCTCCAGCTTGGCATTGAGCAATACTGCCGCATTGCCGTCGAATTTGACCAGCGAACCATCGCCGCGTCGAATGCCTTTGGCTGTGCGAACAACGACTGCACTGTAGACCTCGCCTTTTTTGACGCGGCCACGGGGTGCAGCTTCTTTGATGGTGACTTTGATGACGTCACCAACGCTGGCATAGCGGCGCTTGGAGCCGCCCAGCACTTTGATGCACATCACGGATTTAGCACCCGTATTGTCAGCAACATCGAGTTTGGATTGCGTTTGAATCATTTAAGTTTGTTCCCAACTTGCACCAGCAAAAAACAGCAAAGGACTTATCGTCGCGAAGCTTTTTTAAACCAGTCAGTCTTGGGCCTGTCGTCCACTTTGCAAACCACTTGCAAAGCTTCCATTAGGCTATTTCTAGATCTTCACCTTTTCAAGCGAAGCCTGCTAGTATCACTCAACTTTTTAGCTCTGTCAACACCTTCCGACCAAAAAACACCGTGATTTTGCAAAAAAATTGGAAAAGATCAATCCGGCAGGTACAAATACTGATCGCACAGCAGCCTAAATTCATTTAATGCCGGGTCAACCCCCGTTTCCTGCGCCAGCAGAGTCGCCACTTGTGCAGCCAGTGACTTTGCCAGTGCCGCATCCAAAAACAGCAGGCGTGAGCGCCGCGCAAGCACGTCTTCTACCGTTCTGGCGTACTCAAACCGGGCGGCAAACCGCACCATCGCTTCAGTTAAACCGCCGCCCAACTCGTTGTCAGCGCCAGGCAGCGCCAGCACAGCCGCAGCCTGGCTGCCATACAGATGAATACCGGGTGCATCGCTGATGGATTGTTTTGTTACCTGTGCGCCAGCCAGCTTCAAGTCGGTCGTCACACTGCCGGGGCGGCTGGGCAACAAATCAGCTGCAAAACACTTGTCTAAAACATCTTCAGCCATCGCCCGATAGGTTGTCCATTTGCCGCCCGTCACCGTCACCAGCCCGCTTTTGCTCACCAGCACGGTGTGTTCACGCGACAAGCCCTTGGTGCTATCGCCATCTTCATCCGAAGGCTTGACCAATGGCCGTAGCCCAACCCAGATGCTTTTAATGTCCTCCCGCCTAGGCGCTCGCGTCAGGTAGCGGGCTGATTCATTCAAGATAAAGTCAAGCTCTTCCTTGAATGCCAGTGGCTCGCGTACCAAATCATGGCGCGGCGTGTCTGTTGTGCCCAAAATCGTTTTTCCCAGCCAGGGCACGGCAAACAACACGCGGCCATCTGCCGTTTTCGGGATCAGCATCGCGTGGTTGCCGGGCAAGAATGAGCGATCTACCACGATATGTACACCCTGGCTGGGCGCGACCATGGCGTTTACATTACGGCCCATCGCCTGACCATCTTCCATGCGGAATTGATCTACCCAAACGCCCGTGGCGTTGATGACCGAGGCAGCCTTGACGTCATAAGCCTTGCCCGTTTCACCATCTTTAACGTGAAGACCAGTGACTTTGCCACCCTCGTGAATCAGGCCAGTGGCCGCGCAATAGTTGATCAAGAGCGCGCCCTTACTACAGGCCGTGAGGGCCAGCGCCAGCGCCAGCCTTGCATCGTCAAACTGGCCGTCCCAGTATTTCACACCGCCTTTGAGTTGCCCGCCGGGGCCAGCATGCTTGCTGTTAGGGAGCAACGCCAGGGTTTGCTCAGCGCTTAAAAACTCAGTCGCACCCAGCCCCGCTTTGCCTGCCAATGCGTCATATATTTTTAGCCCCACACCATAAAACGGCGCTTCCCAAAACTTGTACGACGGCATCACGAACGCCAGCGGTTGGGCCAGGTGCGGCGCGTTGGCCAGCAGCGTGCTGCGTTCATGCAACGCCTCCCGCACCAACGAAATATTACCCTGCGCCAAATAGCGGACCCCACCATGCACCAGCTTGGTCGCGCGTGATGACGTACCCTTGGCAAAGTCATGCGACTCCACCAGCACCACCGAAAACCCACGCGCCGCCGCGTCCAGCGCCACGCCAAGCCCGGTCGCGCCGCCACCAATCACGGCCACGTCATAGGCCACACCCCTGGCCAGTTGCTTGATGAGGTCTGCTCTTTCGGTACGGATCATGGTATTTAATGGCAGCTATTATTTTGGTAGCTGATTGCGCCCGTATTTATTGGGCTAGACATATTTTTACTGCTATTTTTTTTACGCTTTTGAGTGCTTCTTTACCACCCAGCCATCCGGCAGCTGCGATTTAGGCAACTGCCGGACAGCGCTTGCCATCAGCGGACTTTGCCGTTCTTCCAGGCACTCAACAAGGCGTCGTAGGCATCTTCACGCGGGTTGGCCTTGTAAGCGTGCGCCAGATTCAGGTCAATGCGGGCCATGTCAACGCCCTCCTCTGCGCAGCGGCGCGCAAGGGCACCAAGAAGAGACGGGTGAATGTATACAAAATCTAGCCTGCTTGGGTTCGTAATTTTTCTATTGTTCTTCCTTTTTACGTGTTTTGAATGCATATTTACCCTTATTTTCTTCTTTTTGTTTCGCTATACATTCACATCACAACCTCAGCAAAATAACGCGTGAACTCCAATCCCCGGCAACTCAAACTTCTCGATGTGATCCGCGAGCGCGGTTCCGTCACAGTCGAACAACTGGCGGACACGCTGGAGGTCACCCTGCAAACGGTGCGCCGAGACGTGCAGCGCCTGGCTGAGGCCGGTCTGCTGACGCGCTTTCACGGTGGCGTGCGGTCGCCGGTCTCGACCATTGAAAACCTCGCGTACCGCCAGCGCGAAAGCCTACACGCCGACGGCAAGGCACGGATTGCGCTGGCCGTCGCCAGGGAGGTGCCTGACAACTGCTCGCTGATCCTCAATATCGGAACCACCACCGAAGCCATTGCCCGAGCACTGATGCAGCACAAGGGTTTGCGCGTCATCACCAACAACCTCAATGTGGCGGCCATTCTCAGCAGCAATCCGAACTGTGAAGTGATCGTGGTCGGCGGCGTCGTGCGCGCCCGCGACCGCGGCATCGTTGGCGAAGCGGCCGGCGACTTCATCCGTCAGTTTCGCGTCGATATCGCGCTGATCGGCATTTCCGGTATCGAAGCCGATGGCTCGCTGCGCGATTTCGACTACCGCGAGGTCAAGGTGGCGCAAACCATCATCGCGCATGCACGCGAGGTCTGGCTCGCCGCAGACAGCAGCAAATTCAACCGGCCCGCCATGGTTGAGCTCGCCACGCTGTCGCAGATCGACCGGCTGTTTACCGACCAGCCGCCGCCCGAACCCTTTCCGGCACTGCTGGCCGAGGCCGGGGTCAGCCTGAATGTGGCCGCCTCCTGATGTCGTACCCGCCCAGCCCCGCCCAGCCCCGCCCCGCCTTTTACGCCACCCCAACCCTGCCATGACCTACTTGCTCGCCCTCGACCAAGGCACCTCCAGTTCCCGCAGCATC
Organism: Polaromonas sp.; assembly: GCA_043757245.1. Lineage (GTDB taxonomy): Bacteria > Pseudomonadota > Gammaproteobacteria > Burkholderiales > Burkholderiaceae_C > Polaromonas. Next base: position 7,865 of record JAYVPR010000064.1, read on the forward strand.
GTGTTTGATGCGCAAGGCCACATCGTGGCGCTGGCGCAGCAGGAGCTGCCGCAGATCTACCCCAAGCCGGGCTGGGTTGAGCACGACCCGATGGAGATCTGGCGCACGCAGCTGGCCACAGCGCGCGAGGCGCTGGCCAAAGCCGGGCTCAAGGCCAGCGATATCCGCGCGCTGGGCATTACCAACCAGCGCGAAACCACCGTGGTCTGGAACCGCAAGACAGGCCTTCCCATCCACCATGCCATCGTCTGGCAGGACAGGCGCGCTGAGGCCACCTGCGCCAGACTACGCGACGAAGGCAAGGCTGCCCTGGTACAGCAAAAAACCGGCCTGCTGGTCGATGCCTATTTTTCGGGCACAAAACTTAAGTGGTTGCTCGACAACGTGCCGCAGGCCAGAACCCAGGCCGCTCGCGGCGAACTCGCTTTTGGCACCATCGACAGCTGGCTGATGTGGCAGCTCACCGGCGGCACACTGCATGCCACCGACGTGACCAATGCTTCCCGCACCATGCTGTTTAACGTGCACACAAACACCTGGGATACCGAGCTGCTGGCGCTTCTGGACATACCAGAAACACTGATGCCCCGGGTCTTACCGTCGAGCGCCCATTACGGCGAAGTTTTGCCGGCCCTGCTGGGCACCGCCATCCCGATCAGCGGCGTGGCAGGCGACCAGCAAAGCGCGCTGTTCGGCCAGGCGTGCTTTAAAGCCGGCATGGCCAAAAATACCTACGGTACGGGCTGCTTCACCCTGATGCATACGGGCGGGCAATTTCAAACCTCACACAACGGCTTGTTAACTACCAGCGCGGCTCAGGCCAGCCGTCAGCCTGAATTTGCCATTGAAGGCAGCGTATTTGTGGGCGGCGCGGTGGTCCAGTGGCTGCGCGACGGCTTGCACGCGATCAAAAGCAGCGCGGAAGTTGAGGCACTGGCGCAAAGCGTGCCCGACTCTGGCGGTGTGATGATGGTGCCCGCCTTCACAGGGCTGGGCGCACCCTACTGGAAACCCGATGCGAGAGGCACGATTACCGGCCTCACACGCGGCACAACCGTGGCCCACATCGCGCGGGCGGCGCTTGAAAGCATTGCCTACCAAAGCGCAGCCCTGCTGCAAGCCATGAGCCGCGACGCAGTAGCCAGCGGCTCTGCGCCAATTGCCGAGCTACGCGTAGACGGCGGCGCGTGCATCAACGACCTTTTAATGCAGTTTCAAGCAGACCTGCTTGGCATACCCGTGGTACGTCCATCGGTGACTGAAACAACTGCGCTGGGAGCAGCCTATTTGGCCGGCATTTCAAGCGGAGTGTACAGCGGCACCGCCGAGCTATCGCACCTGTGGCGTGCCGAGCGCACGTTTTTGCCCACGCTCAGCCCAGACCGAGCTACCACCTTGATGCAAGAGTGGGAGCATGCGGTACGGCAAACGGTGAGGGCGTAATTTGACCCGTCCGGTTCAGCGACGTAGCAGGCGTACGGTGCGTCCAAAACTCGGTTTTTTCGGTAGGTTTCACGCGCCAAGCGTAAAACCGCGTTGTTTTGATGCCGGTTAATTTTTTGAGAATTTGAAAAGCATTTTTCAGATTTATTTGCAGGCAATTTTTGTATTTAACCCATAGAATATTTGGTTTTTATGCTATTTATTTTGTAGCAAACTGATCGGAAAATTGAATTCTGCGAAAGACCCAACGTTATTCCGTTTCCAGATCGATACGACATTAGGCGCGAAGCCGCAGACAGTGCTATAGCACGGCAAGGCGAAGCAACAACATGTCGGATTGATATGGAAAT
>JAYVPR010000065.1:0-2611 GCA_043757245.1 Polaromonas sp.
TCGGGTCTTGGCCACCGTCTGGCCCGGCAGGCTGGCGCAAATGCCATCGCGAATCGCGGTGGGCATCTGGCCGCTGATGCGCAGGGTCAGCCGCCCGTCGTCGGCCACCCAGGCCAGCGCCGAGCGCGGCTCAATGGTGAGTGCAGCCAGCCGCTGGTTGTCGATATGCAACCGCACGACATGCGCGGCTTGGGCGAAGGCAACGTCGGTGGCGACGGCGTCGCCGTAGCGCGTCTCGGCACTGATGTTGTCTGGCGCAGCTTCGCAGAGAATGGGCGCGCCCGGCGCTGTGGCGTCGGCCACCGTGGTCACAGCGGACAGGTCTTCATAGTCCACCTGAACGGCCTCCGCGGCATCGCGCGCCTGTTGCAAGGTCTCGGCCACCACAGCCACCACGGCCTCGCCCACAAAGCGCACGCGCTCATGCGCCAGTGGGCGACGCTCGGCCGTGGCACCCGGCTTGCCGTCTGCACGCTTAAAGCTCGGGTTGCCGGGGATGTGCTTGACGCCGGCTGCAAACAGTTGCGCCCCCGTCCACACAGCCAGCACGCCAGGCATGGCACGCGCAGCGGTTGCGTCCACCGAGACAATGCGCGCATGGGGATAGGGTGAGCGCAGAAATACCAAGCGCGCGGGAGACTGCCGCAAATCGAGCTGCAGGTCGTCGGTGAATTGACCGCGGCCAGCGAGCAGGGCGTCGTCTTCCATGCGGTGCACGGCGTGCCCGCTGCCGAATCTTGCAGGGGAGGAGGTGTCTGTCATCATCAGTGAAAATTGAGTGGGTGAAACCGACAATACTATTGCAATGTTGGTTCTTTTGTTTCGGTGGCCTTGTGAGCCCAAGTTGCCCGGGTTGCCACGATGGGTCTGAAGCGCCGTCCACGGTTATACAACTTATTCCTGAACGGACCCTAAAGCTCGGCAATGGGCTCGCGCCCCATCAATGCTGCAACCGCTTGCGCAGGCGTCACCTTGCCGTCCAGCAACGCCACCACACCTTGCGATATCGGCATCTCAATACCCAGACCTGCGGCACGCTGCACAACGGTGCGGGCGCAGTACACACCTTCTGCCACGTGGCCTAGAGCTGCTACTGCTTCGTCCAGTGTTTTGCCTTGAGCCAGCGCCAGGCCAACCTTTCGATTGCGGCTTAAATCGCCTGTGGCAGTCAGTACCAAGTCGCCCAAACCTGACAGGCCAGTGAAAGTTTCAGGCTTCGCGCCCAGCGCCACGCCAAGGCGCGTCATTTCGGCCAGACCGCGAGTGATCAAAGCGGCCCGTGCATTCAGCCCCAGCCCCAGGCCGTCGCACAAACCGGTGGCAATCGCCAGCACGTTTTTGACCGCACCACCGACTTCAACGCCGACGATGTCGTCATTTGCGTACACGCGCAGCGTGGGACTATGAAAGGCTGATACCAGGGCATCGCGCACTGCGGCATGCTCGCTGGCGGCTACCAGCGCCGTGGGCTGGCCGCGTGCGACTTCTTGCGCAAAGCTCGGTCCGCTCAAAATTCCAGCTATTAAATCAGGAGCAACTTGCACCCGTATTTCATGGGCCAAAAGGCCATATGACTGGTCATTTGACTGGCCATATGATAGGTTGAAATTATTTTTTTGAGGCGTTTCAAAGCCTTTGCAGAGCCACGCGACGGGGGTTTGCGTTGCCCCAAGCGCTTTCAGCATGCCGCGCAGGCCAGACATGGGTGCGGCGATGACGATGAGGTCTTGGTAGCCAAGCGCACTGGCAAACTGCTCAGGACCACCCGTCAAGTGCAAACCCGCAGGCAAGGAGATGCCGGGCAGGTAGCGGGCGTTGACGCGATCAGCAGCCAACGCCTTGCTTTGCTCGGCGTCGCGAGCCCACAGCGTGACTTGATGGGCCGTGGCGGCATTGACAGCCAGCGCCGTTCCCCAGGCGCCAGCACCGAGCACGATGATTTTCATGATCTGGCGATCACAAAACTTAAATCAAACGATCATCAAACGATGATTTGTGGCGCCGCAGCCGCTGCCGCAACAGCGTCCATCTGCTGCTGCTCGTACATCGCCTGAAAGTTGATTTCAGCCAGATGCACCGGGGGGAAACCACCGCGCTGCACCATATCAGCCACATTACCGCGCAGGTAGGGGTACACAATTTGCGGGCAGGCGATGCCCAAAATAGCGCCCAGTTGCTCTTGCGGCATGTTGCGCAGTTCAAAAATACCCGCTTGCTTGGCTTCGACCAAAAACACGGTTTTATCTGCAATTTTGGCGTGTACGGTGGCAGTCACAGTCACTTCAAACAGGCCATCTGCCACCGGAGCAGCTTCAACACCCAGTTGAATGTCAACGCTGGGTTGCTCCTGGTTGAGCAATATTTCAGGTGAATTGGGTTGCTCCAACGACATGTCTTTGAGGTAAACGCGCTGGATTTGAAACACCGGATCAAGATTGGCTTCTGCCATGAATTGCTTTCAAGTTGCTATTAAAAAAGGGAAATTATGCGTTCAAGGCGTTCAGCAATGGCAACAATCCGCCTTTGCCGTCGAGAGCCACCAAGTCATCGCAGCCGCCAACATGTGTGCCGCCAATAAAAATTTGCGGCACGCTGCGGCGGTTGGTCAATG
>JAYVPR010000066.1:0-9641 GCA_043757245.1 Polaromonas sp.
TGCCCATCTGGCAGCACACCATAGGCGGCTACCAGGTGCTGCACAAGTGGCTGGACGACAGGCGCAAAGCCAAGCGCAGCCTGAGCCAGGACGACATCACCCACTGGCTGCGCATTTACGCATCGCTTGCGGCCACGCAACAGCTGATGCTGCAAGTCGATAAAGCGATTGAAGCCAATGGCGGCTGGCCCGGCGAGGGTACGGACAGCGCACAGTGCGCGTTCAGCCAAAACCACCCGCCGCCCGACGCCGCCACGCTGGCCGCTGAACAAAAAACGCAAAAAGACCAACTGAAGATACAGAGAAAAACCGCAGCCGCTACTAAAAAAGGAGCTGCTGGCGCACATGATTCATCGGATGCAGGCCTTTTCGGCACAGATTTTGACCTGCAAGACCTGGCTAATGCCGCAGGAAGTAAAGACGTTGATTGATGACGCAAGCACATGACGGCCATTAGTTACTTTGTAGACGAGGCAGGCGACGCAACACTGCAGCGCTTTTATGGGCGTAATGAAGAGCGTTACCTGCACGCCCTGTGGCCAAAGTTTGTGCGGGTGCTGGACCTGGATGCGCCTGCACCCAAAACAAAAGGCAAGCAAGGCGCCCAGTCTGGCGGGGTGGAGTTCAATGAAAAACACCCGCTGACTTTAAAAAGTAGAGCGGGTGCCTGGAATAAGGATCGAGAGATATAGGGTGAACCGAATCACCACACCGCATGAAGCCGACTTTTGTCTCTCGAAGCAATAATTATAAGTGTCTAAGCGGTTTGGTTAATCTTGATCATCCGGGCAAAAAAAAGCCCGGAGGCAGAGCCGTCCGGGCGGTAAGCCTTTTTGCTGTCACACGCAAAGGCCCCGCTCAGGGAGGAAAAGCGGGATGCAGCCACTAAAAGTAACCGCACCTGTTAATTTTAAACCGGGTTTGTGAAAAAAAAGCCAGTGGCACTACCCGTGTTTTCCCGCGTTTTTCAGGGTTTCTATCCAAACTTGGCTTGGAACCAAATTAACTGTCACTTAAAGCTTCAAGCTTTGGCACAATTTGGCGATGACAAACTTTGCCCCCTACCCTGCTGGCCGCCCACGCCGTTTGCGCCGTGACACCTTTACCCGCAACCTGGTGCGTGAAAACGTACTCACCCCACACGACCTGATTTACCCGGTGTTTGTGACGGAGGGCAAAGGCCTGCGTGTGCCAATTTCGTCAATGCCTGGGGTGGAGCGCTTGAGCCTGGACTTGCTGCTGCCGGTAGCTGAAGAATGTGTGAAGCTGGGCATACCGGTGATGGCTTTGTTCCCCGTGATTGACGGCGCGCTGAAAACCTTTGACGGCGTGGAGGCCACCAACCCCGATGGCCTGGTGCCGCGTGTGGTGCGTGAGCTTAAAAAGCGCTTTCCTGAGCTGGGCGTGATGACCGATGTGGCGCTCGACCCGTTCACCACACATGGTCAGGATGGTTTGCCTGATGAAAACGGCTACATCATGAACGATGAGACCACTGCCATGCTGGTGCGCCAGGCCCTTTGCCAGGCTCAGGCGGGCGTTGACATCGTTGCGCCCAGCGACATGATGGATGGCAGGATTGGCGCAATTCGAGCAGCGCTGGAGGCTGAAGGCCACATCCACACCCGCATCATGGCCTACAGCGCCAAATATGCATCGGCGTTTTACGGGCCGTTCAGGGATGCGGTTGGCTCGGCAGGCAATCTGGGCAAGTCCGACAAAAAAGCCTACCAAATGGACCCCGGCAATATCGATGAGGCCCTGCGTGAAGTCGCTATGGACATCGCCGAAGGCGCAGACATGGTGATGGTCAAACCCGGCATGCCCTACCTGGACGTAGTGCGGCGTGTGAAAGACGCGTTCAAAATACCCACCTTTGCCTACCAGGTCAGCGGTGAATATGCGATGCTCAAAGCCGCCGCGCAAAACGGTTGGCTTGACGGTGACGCGGTGATGATGGAGAGCCTGCTGGCCTTCAAGCGCGCCGGAGCCGACGGCGTGCTGACTTACTTTGCCCTAGATGCAGCCAGAAAGCTGCAAGGAAAGCACGCTAGTCAACTATGAAAACAGTAGCATTTAGCCCATGTATTTATTGGGCTACATCCATAAATACCGTTTAAATAGGCTTAAACCATGCAAATCGTTGAATTTACCGATGCCAGCCTGCGTTTTGTTGACGCCGTGCCTGATCAGCCGCCGCGCGACGGGTTCGTCTGGATATTTTTAGAGCAACACGAGTTTGAAACCGCGCAAACCCAGATCCAGCAGGCCGCGCTCAAGCTGGGCGGCTCGGCCTTGCTTGATTTGCACTGCAAGGATCTGGCCAGCCCGTTGCATCCGTCGCATTACGACTCGACCTCGATTTACGACCTGATCATTTTTCGGCGGCTGGCCACGCAGATGGAAACCCAGGCTGAGGACGATCATGAAAAGGCTATCAGCGACTACCATGGCCAGGACAGCCAACGCTACCGGCGACCCATGAGCGGGCAAAACCAGCCCACTTTTAACCGCATCAGTTCCAAGGCCGTAGGCTTTGCGGTGTTTGACCGCTGCCTGATCAGCGTGCACCCGCCGGGCTGCTATGCGGCCAAGAGTTTTATTCAACGCTTTCTGGCCGATGCCAAATTTACCGATGCTGCACAGTTGGACCCAGCCTCGGCAAGGAGCCGCCTGCCCATAGGCCCTGCAGATCTGGCGCTGCGCATGATCAACACCATGGTCGACAGCTACCTCGACCTGCGCAAGGTCTTGAGCAGCCAGCTGGAGCACTGGCAGGCTGACCTGCTACGCGCCAATTCACGCTTTGACAACTGGGGCGCGCTGATGACAGCACGAACCCAGCTGCATGTGCTGGAAGACCTGTGCGACGAACAGCACGATGCCATGCAAGAGTGGCTTGATTCGCTACGCGAGCAACCGCTGGCAGCCATGATGAAAGGCGATACCCAAACCATCAGCATCGCCCAAAACCAGCGCGACCAGCTGGTGGCCAGAGCCCGGGACGTGATGGAACACATTGCACGCGTCATGCAGCATTCAAGGCGGCTGGAGCAATCGGCCGAGACCGTGGTGCAAATCCACTTCAACGCCCAAAGCAGCCGCACCAACGACATCATGCGCACGCTGACGGCGGTGACAGCGATTTTCTTGCCGCTCAATTTGGTCACCGGTTTTTTCGGCATGAACTTTGAACACATCCCCGGCCTGCATTCACCTGCCGCCTTCTGGCTGACGCTGGCCTTTATGGTGCTGGTGGTGGTGGTGGTGTTGACGGTGTTTTTGAGCAAACGCTACATTGCGCGAACCGGGCGCTGACTTTGCTCAAGCCGCGGCCTTGTGCACTTCGGTATTGACAACGAACCACTCCGGCACGGCTGGCCCCCACAGATAAAACGAGTCTTCAGGCGCGTAGCTGCCGTACACCCAGTCGGACTGGGCGGGCACAAAGTCGATGTCAAACGAGTATTCGGCAAAGCTGCCCCACGGGTCTTTGGCGTAGTAAAAATAATTTGACCCCAGCACATGCCGGCCCACGCCCCAGCCGTCGTGGTAGCCCGCTGTGCGCAACTGCTCACTGCCCTTGCCCACGTCGTCCAGGCTGCCCACGTCCCAACTGGTGTGGTGCAGACCTGCGGCTTCCGATTTGACAAACGCAAACAGGTGGTGGTCGCTGCCGTACGGGGTGTGCATGAAGGCGACCAAGTCAACCGAGCGGTCTGACAATCGCAGGCCCAGCACATTTTCACCAAAGGTGATCATGCCCAGCACATCGGGGCGACGCGGGCTGGAAGTACGCGAGGTCACTGACGAGGGGCTCGGGTCTGTCATGTTTCGTCCTTTTATGTCTTGCTTTGTCTCGCTATGTCTCATTCTGTATCGGGTTTGTCAAGGTGCCAATGCCCTCAATTTCAACCTCGCACACATCGCCGTGCTTCATCCAAAGCGGCGGTTTGCGCGCCAGGCCAACGCCAGACGGTGTACCCGTCACGATGATGTCGCCACTTTGCAGGCACACCGCCTCACTGAGCAGACTGACGAGCGTGGCCACATTAAAAATCAGTGATGAGGTGGATGCGCTTTGTACCACCACACCGTTCAGCCGGGTTTGAAGTTGCAAGCCCGCAGCCCCTGGCGGTAGTTCATCAGCCGTTACAAATACAGGGCCAAACGGGCCAGTGCTGTCAAAGTTTTTACCAATCGTCCATTGCGCGGACTTGAACTGGTAGTCGCGTATGGAGGCGTCGTTGCAAATCGAATACCCCGCCACATGACTCAGTGCGTCAGCCTTGGCAATGTAGCGTCCGGGCTTGCACTAACAAATGAGGCCTCAAATGCACTATTTAAAACTGGAGTGGTCATTTGTTGTCTCCGTTATGGCGTTTCCAAGAGTGAGCGGCGTTGAACGCTCTGCGGAACTTCCGTCATGGTTATGACGTCTTGTGATGTAAGTTTCATTTGCTAGTTATTTCATTGCTGCTTGCGCACGTATCTATTGGATTGGAGGCTTATTTGAAGCCCTAAAGCGCTGATTTTTGGGCTCTATTAACGGGCTAACGTCGATTCCAGCAAGTGCCGTACATAGCGCGTGTAAGGAATACCTTGCTGACTCGCTTGTTGTTTGAGCGCGTCAAGCAGCTTTTGCGGGATACGCATGTTGAGCGCAGCTGACTTGGGTTCCAGTTCAAACCGCATGGGCTTGAAGCCAGACATGTCGTATTGGGTCAAATCGGCGGTTTGAACGAACTGCTCTGCTTGCGCATCGCTACGCAGAGCGGGCAGGGCTTTGAGTTTGGCTTTCATAATGCTTGATCTCCTTTGTGTGCATATAACGGGCGCTGATTGGGCGAAGCAACAAGCTAGATCCATCCTTGCGCAGCATAAAAACTAAAAACACATAGCGCCCGGCAGCCGTCTTGCCAATCGCGCGCATCCTGGGCTCTTCAGCGAATGGGTCTGGCATAACAGCTGGCGACCCCAGCATGACTTCTTCAATTTCTTGCTTGGTCAGGCCATGTTTTGAGCACTTGGGCCAATTACCTTCGTCCCAGTCAAATGCCTTAAGTTTCATAGCCAAATAATACACGTTTGTGTATACATATGTATAGCTATCGGGCTAGTCAAATTAGCTGCAAAAGCACATTTATATATAGCGGACATCACAAGGAGTAACGCTCATGGCCGTTGAGTAAAAAGCAGGGGCATACCGTGAGGACTGAATTCCGCTACTAACTTCATAGCTTCTCGCGCATGTATCTATTGGCCTGGAGGCTAATAGATACCATAAAATGCCGATTTTTAGGCTTTTTTTGACGATTTTTAGGCCGCCAGCGCGGCTTCAACGTCTTTGGCCAGATCAGCGGGTTTGTCCAGTGGCGCGTAGCGCTTGATCACCTGACCGTCTTTGCCGACCAGAAACTTGGTGAAGTTCCATTTGATGGATTTGCTGCCCAACAAGCCCGGGGCTTCGGCGCTTAACCACTTGTAGAGCGGGTGCGCAGCGGAGCCGTTCACGTCAACCTTGCCCATCATGGGGAAGCTCACGCCGTAGTTGACCTGGCAAAACTCGGCAATCTCGCCATCAGCGCCGGGGTCTTGCGAGCCGAACTGGTTGCACGGAAAACCCAGCACCGTCAGGCCTTTGCCAGCGTAGGTTTTGTGCAGTTCCTCCAGCCCGCCAAACTGCGGGGTAAACCCACATTTGCTGGCGGTGTTGACGATCAGCATCACCTGGCCTTTGAAATCGCTCAAGAGGATGTCTTTGCCATCGATGGATTTGGCAGAGAAGTCGTAAATCGTGGAAGGGCTAGGGCTGCTCATGAGAACTCCTTTAATGGCGAACCCTGATACTACCGCTCGCTTTTGCTGTGCGCTAACGCCGCCAGCAAAGCCGCCAGGACAATCAGGCTACCGCCCCAAAAAATGCGCGGGCTGAATGCCGCTGCACCCAGCAAGGCGGCTGACACGCTGGCAAACAAAATTTCAGTCAGCATCACCACCGATGTCGTACTGGCTGCAAGCCTGGCCGCGCCGTATTGCAAGGCGGCATTGCTGATGACAAAAGCCAGGCACAGCCCGAAAAAAACCAGCCAAGCCGCTGATTGCAAGGCCGGCATGGGCAGTGCGCCAAACGACAAACCCAGCACTGCAACCGCCGTGGCCAGCAGCGCCCCGCCGGCAAACATGGCGAGCATGCGCGCGCCGCCGGGGGTATGGCTTTGCTTCTTCAAGAGCGCATTGGTGATGGCAAAGCTAAGGCCGCCCATCAGCGCCAGCCAGTCAGCGCCACTTTGCGGCACAGGCCAAGGGGAGTCTGGCGTTTTCAGCACGATCAGCACGCCCGCCATGGCCAAGCCCAGGCGAAGCAGCGATGCGCGCGTCGGCCTTTCGCCGAGCAAGCCCCAAGCCACCAACACGGTCCAGGCTGGCATCAGGTAAAACAGCAACACGACTCGGACAACATCGCCAACCGTCACTGCCCAATTAAAGCCCACATTCGTCAGGCCAGAAGCCAGTGCCAGCCACCAGAGTGCGGGGTTGGCCAGCAAGTCGCGCAAGGCGCTGACGTAAAACAGCAGGATACAGATGCACACCAGCAGGAAAACCGCAGCGGTGGCCCACAGCGGGTGCAAGCCAGCGTTTTGAAGTTCTCTGAGCGGCCACCAGGACACGCCCCAGACAAAAGCGTTGATCACAAGTGCGCCGGCGGCCAGCAGACCGCCATTCGTATTGGCCGTTGACTTCAAAGTGAACTCAGTGCGAGGTGTCGCTGCGCGCAATGCTGAGCAAGTGCTCGACCTGCTCTTTGTGCTTGATGCAGTTGCTCTTGTGCCAGCGCTGAATGACGTACATGAAGCCCGCCACCACCACACCAAAAATAGTGATCGCGCCGAAGGCTGACATCCCCATCGCGGTGGACAGGGTGTAACCTGCGCCCAGCGCCAGAATACAGGCTTGCTCGTTGAAGTTTTGGACGGCGATGGATCGGCCAGCGCCCATCAGGTTATGGCCGCGGTGCTGTAGCAGTGCATTCATCGGCACGACCAAAAAGCCACCTATACCGCCCAGCAAAATCAAAAATGGTGCGGCCACCCAAACGTTGTCAATGAAGATCATCAAGATCACCAAAAGCCCCATGCCGATGCCCAGGGGTATCACATTGGTGGCCTGGTCCAGCCGCATCCGCATGGACGCAACCACCGCGCCGACAGCCGTGCCAATGGCCACCACGCCCACCAGCGACGAGGCTTGCGTGGTGCTGTAGCCTAGCGCTGCTGCAGCCCAAGCCAGCACGATGTAGCGCAGGTTGCCCGACACGCCCCAAAAGAGTGTGGTGGTGGCCAAAGAGATTTGCCCCAGCTTGTCGCGCCACAGGGCGGCGTTGCAGTTCCAAAAATCTGGCAGTAGTTCGAGCTTGTTGCGCGGCATCGCCCGCATTTCAACCCCCGTGCTGGGGATGCGGGTGTTAAACCAGGCAGCAATCGCGTACAAAAATATCAACACGCTGATGGCCGCTTCTGGTGCGGTGTCGATGTTGGTGCTGATGAATGGAAGGTCGATTGCCAGCAAGCGGCTTGAGATGGCATAGCCCACCAGTTGCCCGCCCAGCAGAACGCCCAAAATAATCGACGCAATTGTCAAGCCTTCAATCCAGCCATTGGCCTTGACCAGTTGTGACGCAGGCAACAGCTCAGTCAGGATGCCGTACTTGGCCGGTGAATAGGCCGCTGCGCCCAAGCCCACAATGGCGTAAGCCATCAACGGGTGCGCGCCAAACAGCATCATCAGGCAGCCTACTACCTTGATGGCGTTGCTGACAAACATGACTTTGCCTTTGGGCTGCGCATCCGCGAACGCCCCGACAAACGGTGCGAGCACCACATAAAACAGGGCAAACATGGGCACCAGTGCGGCTGGCTGCCACTTGGGCGCGCCGCTGGTCTTGAGCAGCTCCACGGCCGCTACGAACAGCGCGTTATCAGCCAAAGAGCTGAAAAACTGAGCTGCCATGATGGTGTAAAAGCCGCGCTTCATTAAAGGGTCACTGTCTCCATACGATGCTGGTTTATAGCATGTTCACCGGGCAGGCAATAATTGGCGCGTGCCAAACAAGCCTTAAATCATGCCCCGCCCCATACAAGCCACCATCCACAGCGAAGCACTCAGCCACAACCTGGCGCGTGCGCGACAAGCCGCGCCTGATGCCAAGGTCTGGGCCATCGTCAAAGCCAATGCCTACGGCCACGGAATTGAACGCGCCTTCGACGGCTTGAAAAGCGCTGACGGTTTTGCGTTGCTGGATTTGAATGAAGCAAGGGAGTTGCGCGCGCTGGACTGGCGCGGTCCGATTTTGCTGCTGGAGGGCTGCTTTGAAGCGCGTGACCTGGAGCTGTGTTCCCGCCTGGGGCTGTGGCATGTGGTGCACTGCAACGAACAAATCGACATGCTGGCAGCGCATAAAACCCAACAAGGTCACCGCGTATTTTTAAAAATGAATTCTGGCATGAACCGTCTGGGCTTCAAGCCCGAGCGTTACCGCGCCGCATGGACGCGCCTGAATGCACTGCCGCAGGTCGATGAGATATCGCTGATGACGCATTTTTCAGATGCCGACAGCGCCAAAGGCATCAGCGCGCAACTGGCTGTCTTTGAAGCGGCGACGCATGATTTGCCCGGCGAGAGGTCACTCAGCAACAGCGCCGCCAACCTGCGCCATGGCAGTTTGCTGGCCGCCAAGTCAGACTGGATCCGCCCCGGCATTGCTGTGTACGGCAGCGCGCCAGATTTTCCGGAGCACAGTGCTGAGTACTGGGGCTTGCAACCGACGATGACGCTGGCCAGCAAAATCATCAGCGTGCAGCAACTGACGGCAGGTGACACGGTAGGTTATGGTTCCAGTTTCACAGCCGATGGGCCGTTAGCGATCGGTGTGGTGGCCTGTGGTTACGCTGACGGCTACCCGCGCCACTGCACCACCGGCACACCCATGCTTGTCAACGGCGTGCGTTGCCGCATGGTGGGCCGCGTGAGCATGGACATGATCACGGTGGATTTGACTCCCGTGCCCGGCGCGGGCATTGGCAGCGACGTCACGCTGTGGGGCCGTGCAACTGGCCGCACATCTGGCGGCGCTGTGCTGCCGATCGACGAAATTGCGCAAGCTGCGGGGACAGTCGGTTACGAGCTGATGTGTGCGTTGGCGCAGCGTGTGCCTGTGATGGTGGCTTGACTTGCCAGCATCAAGCGCCTCCAGGCCCCATAAAAATTTTGAAGTGACGCTGTCATCTTTGCCAGGGTTGACCGGCAACTTAACGCCCACGCTGCCCCGCAAGCACTTGCTGTAAGAGCCGCAGGCCTCGACTACGCGCTTGGCCTTCAACAACATCTTTTTTCGGATTTTTTGGTACTTTTGGCCTTTAGCCCAATGATTACCTGCGTAAGAAGCTACTCATTCAATAGCATTTCTAACCTTGTTCAGACGCACAATATTGTGGCCATACATAAACTGCGCGCCACTTTGCGCACAAAAGCGGCAGTGTTATTCCGTTTCCAGATCGATACGACATTAGGCGCGAAGCCGCAGACAGTGCTGTAACGGCCAAGGCGAAGCAACAACATGTCGGATTGATATGGAAATGGAA
>JAYVPR010000067.1:0-2603 GCA_043757245.1 Polaromonas sp.
GGCCCTGTGCGCCAGGCGGTGGCAAAGTTATACATCTGCACATGCGGCAAACCAAGAGCAACTGCGATGTGACTCACGCCGCTGTCTACGCCAATGGCACCCTGACACTTTGCCAATTCTGCCGTCAATGCATCGAGCGAAAGCAAAGGCAGAACGGTGCTGGTGCCACCCAGTCGCGCGGCAATGGCCTGACTGGTGGCCAGCTCTTTGGCGCTGCCATGAACCAGCGTGACCTGGTAGCCGCTGGCCATCAAACGCTGGCCCAAATCAACCCAATGTTGCAAGGGCCACTCTTTGTCAGGGCGCGATGTGCCATGAATGAATGCCACTTTTTTTGCTGCGTTTTCAGGAGCTGCTTGCGCCCGAATTGATTGGGCTAGAGGCACTTTTACACCGTAATTTGGAGTTGTTTTTAGCGCTTCTATGGCGTAGCCCAATGCTTTGGCCACGAGTAGTCTTGCGCGTGCCACAGCGTGAATTTGAGGCACGAGCGCAATCGCTACATCGGCCACCCAACGGGTCGGTGCTTCATACCCCGAGCCATCGGTCTGGTTCGCCATCGCATAGCGTTTGCCTTGGCTTGTCAGCCTGGCTAGACGCGCCACTAGAGCCGATTTGGTCAAGCCTTGCAGGTCAATGACGGCGTCGTAGCTGGCCGTTTGCAGGTCAGCTTTAAACGCGCGCCATTCACGCCAAGTTTGTGCTGCCCAAAATGACTTGCGCCAGCGGCGCAGCTCACATGGGATGAGGCGGTTAAGGCCATCAACCTGAGTGAGCAGCGGTGCAAAAGCTTTCTCAACCACCCAGTCGATTTGTGCATCTGGCATGGCTGCAAGGATGTCCTGTACGACGGGCAGCGTGTGAACCACATCGCCGAGGGACGAGAGTTTGACGATCAGGATTCGCATACCGTGGATGAAGTCTGAAGAGAAAAACCAAATACCTTCAACGCAGAGGCGCAGAGAACGGAGAGAGCCGCAGAGAAGCACAAAATTATTTTTATTTGTATTCCTCTGACTTGCTTCCTCTGCGTCCTCTGCGCCTCTGCGTTGAATGACTTCATGGTGTGTCTAGTGCACCGCAGCAGCAAAATTTGCATCTGGCTTGACACGTCGCAGCAATGCCATCATGGCCGCTTCAATGCGTTCAAGCGCGGCTTGCGTGTGCCCTTCAAAGCGCAGCACCAGCACCGGCGTGGTGTTGGACGCGCGGATCAGACCGAAACCGTCAGGCCAGTCAACCCGCACGCCGTCAATCGTTGAAATCACCGCAGGTGATTCAAAGTGTGCCGCCTTGATCAATTTTTCAACCACAGCATGCGGCTCACCTTCCTTGCAAGCCACATTGAGTTCCGGGGTGCTGAAGCTGGTGGGCAGGGCATTGAGCACCGCGCTGGCGTCCGCCGAGCGGCTAACGATCTCCAGCAGGCGCGCACCCGCATAAGTGCCATCGTCAAAACCGTACCAGCGTTCTTTAAAAAAGATATGGCCGCTCATCTCGCCACCCAGTGGTGAGTTGACTTCTTTCATCTTCGCCTTGATGAGCGAGTGCCCGGTTTTGTACATCAGCGGCACACCGCCTGCGGCAATGATTTCAGGTGCCAAGCGCTGCGAGCATTTCACATCAAACAAAATAGTGCCGCCGGGCACACGCGACAACACATCGCGCGCAAACAGCATCATTTGCCGATCTGGGTAAATGTTGTGGCCGTCTTTCGTGACGATGCCCAGGCGGTCGCCATCGCCATCAAAAGCCAAGCCCAGCTCTGCATCCGACGTTTTGAGCGCCGCAATCAAGTCGCGCAGGTTCTCAGGCTTGCTCGGGTCTGGGTGGTGGTTGGGAAAGTTGCCATCAACTTCGCTGAATAGCTCTGTCACCTCGCAGCCCAGTGCCCGAAAAATAGCCGGGGCTGAGCTACCTGCAATACCGTTGCCCGAGTCGATGACGATCTTCATGGGTCGGGCAAGCTTGATGCTAGAGGCAATGCGCTCGCGGTAAGCCTGCGACACGTCGGCTTGCGTCACTACGCCGGGTGCGACGGGTTTATTCCAGCTTTCAGCCGCCATCACGCGGTGCAGCGCTTGAATCTCATCGCCGTAAATCGCTCTGCCCGCCAGCACCATTTTGAAGCCGTTGTAGTCTTTCGGGTTGTGGCTGCCGGTTACCTGAATGCCTGACTTGGCAAGCGTACAGGCAGCAAAGTACAACATGGGTGTGGTGACCGCGCCCACATCAATCACGTTGATGCCGCTGCTGGTCAGCCCGCGTATCAAGGCGGCGCTAAGCAGCGGTCCGCTCAAACGCCCATCACGGCCCACGGCCACCAGGGTTTCGCCTTCTTTAAGCGCTGCGCTACCAAAGGCTTTGCCAAGTGCCTCGGCAACGCCTTCGTGGATGGTGCTCGGCACGATGCCGCGTATGTCGTAGGCTTTGAAAATGGACGGATCAGCTTGCATAGAAAATTTGTTCGGTTGAGATCAGGGAGGCGGAATTAGTAAATGTACCGTTTTGGATGGTACTGGCGGGATGCAGTGCTAGGCGCTTGGAGTGCCGTGTGGCTGGCCACACAAGAGGGCAAGCAACGACGCAATGCGCCCGTCAGT
>JAYVPR010000068.1:0-9589 GCA_043757245.1 Polaromonas sp.
GATGGTGCGTGCGCCTATCGCATAGAACCACGATGTGGCACCCACGCCGTCCAGCCCCACGCCGGGAAAGTAGAGGTCGGGCGCGTCCAGACTTCGATAAATGCAGCCGCAGCGCGATGCCAGCTCGTGCAAGGTCTCAATACCCGCCAGGCGCGGCTCGTCAAAAAACCGCAGGTCGGTGGCATAACCGGTGCCCCAGAGCACGACATCAGGTGTCAGACGTGCGCCGCTGGACAGCGTCACGTCAGCACCGTCGATGGCCTGCACCGTGCCTTGGTGGCGCTCAATTTCTGCAAAGCGCTCCAGCATCCGCGCACGGCCGGGAATGAGCTGGTCCCGCTGCATGTCGATGGGTCGCTCGGGCTGTATCGCCTCAATGCCAAACCGTGCGTAGCGGGCACGCAAATCCGCGTCGATCAGCGCATTTTGCTTTTCCACTGGCATGCCGCTCGCCTGCATCTTGCCGTAGGGGCGAAAACTCCCGGCCACCACCTTGGGCTTGGTGGTTGGGGTGAACCAGCGCACATGGCGGTAGACCCAGCGTACATGCCGGGCGCCGTGACTGAGAGATTGATCCAGCAGGTCAAATGCAGATGCACCACCGCCCACCACCAGCACGTCGCGGCCCTTCAGTTCGGCGGGGTCGCGGAGCGCACTGGAGTGCAGTTCGCGCACTTGGCTGTGCCCCTGTCCGCCGGGGCGCTGTACATCGGGGATGATGGGTCGGCTGTGCCCGCCGATGGCAGCCACCAGGTGCCGGGCGCGCACGGTGCCGCTGGGTGTATCTAACTCCCAGCAGCTTCCGTTGTGCCTGGCTTTGTGCACGGGGCTGTCCAGCCGTATGCCGTCGGCCAATGCAAAGCGATCCACCCACGCTTGAATATTGGCCAAAATTTGCGGTTGGGCGGGTCCTGCGACCGGGATGTCGCCAGCGGTCCAATCGGCCAGACAAATTTGAATGTCCTGCCATGCGGGCAGCTCACGCCATAGTCCGCCGACCCCGCTACGAGCCTCCAGCACCAGGGCGTTGAGCCCCGCTTTGCGTGCGTAGTGCAAGTGGATCAGGCCTGCGAGGCCGCCACCGATGATGGCGAGATCCAAGTCTTTATGCTGTGACATGACGATTTATATCCTTAAGGGGGGGGGGCAGCTGCCGCATATCCGATCTTCGAAAAGCGCAGCGTACAAGCTGTCAATAAGGGGGTAGTCAAAACCTCAAAACCTCAAAACCGCAATCGCGCCGCAGCGCTGCTACGTCGGCACTCACCATCAAATCTATTAACGCACGGGCTTTGCTAGCTTGGCTGGACTGCGTACACAATGCTGCGCTGTAGATGGTTGCCAGCTCAAACGCTTTGGGCAATGGCGCAATCAAGTCAACGCCCGGGGTGAAAATGATTTCAGTGGCTTGCGTGCAGCCCAGCAAGCCGGGCTCATTGGCTTCAGCCATGGCTTTCATCGCTGCGGCACCGTTTGGAAAAGGCCTTAGGCGGGTGGCAAGCTCGGCTTCAAGTCCTAATTCGCGTATGACCTTCATCACATGAATGCCGGCTGTGGCTTTGAGGGGGTCTGGAAAGTAAATGCCGCTGGCCGCTTGCAGTGCTGCTTTTAGCGCTACGGGGCTGCTCACATCAACCGCTTTTTCACCAGACTTGACGGCGACCCCGGTTTTGACGATACCCAGGTCTTTTGTGCTGCCCGCCACCACTTGCCCGCTTGCGGTGAGCTGCGCAATCAGGGCATCGGTCAGGATCAGCAGGTCGCAGGCGGCGCCTGCCAGCAATTGGTCTTTCATCATGCCGACTGCACCAAAAGTACCCGCTATGTCGCAGTGCTGCTCGGCTTTAAAGCGCTCGCGCAGTTGCGTGACCAGGCCTTGCGCTGCCCCGCCGCTGAGGATGTGAAGTGAAGGCACGGCTCAGTCTGCTTTGATGTTGGCGGTTTTAATCACGCGCGCCCACTTGGCAATATCGTCCTGCATGTACTTGTCGAACACGCTTGGCGTCATCACCATTGGCACGGCACCTTGCTTGTTCCACAGTTGTTTCACATCCGGTTGGCTGGCGATTTTTGACACCGCTGCATTGAGCTTGTCCACTACATCTTTCGGCGTGCCTTTGGGTGCCATCAGGCCCAACCAAAGAGTGGTTTCATAGCCAGCCAGGCCAGCCTCGGCCATGGTCGGCACGTCGGGCAGCACGTCAGAGCGAGTTTTGCCAGTGGTCGCAATGGCCTTGACCTTGCCCGCCTTGATTTGCTCGGCCATGGTGGTCACCGCGTCAAACATCACCTCGACCTGCCCGCCAATCACATCGGTGCGCGCGCCCGAGCTGCCCCGGTACGGGATGTGCACCAGGTACACGCCCGCCATGCTGTTAAACAATTCACCCGCCATGTGGTAGGGCGTGCCAGTGCCTGATGATGCGTAGTTGATCTTGCCAGGCTTGGCTTTTGCCTGGGCCGTCAGGTCTTTAAGATCTGAAAATGAAGTGTTCGGATTCGCCACCAGCACCAGGTCTGAATAGTTGATCGGGGCCACTGGTACAAAGTCACGCATCAACTGGTAGGGCTTGCCTGCTACCAATGTTTCGTTCACCGTCTGGGTGTTCGACATCATCAGCAAGGTGTAGCCGTCAGCTGCAGATTTGGCCACGGCGTCGGTGCCAATCACTGAGCCCGCACCGGGCCGGTTCTCCACCACAAAGCTTTGCCCCAACGCATCCTGCAAGCCCTTGCCGACAAAACGCGCATAGTTGTCTGCTGAGCCGCCGGCTGCAAAGGGTACGATGATTCTGACGGGCTTGTTGGGGTAGCTTTGGGCGAACAGGGATGTGATCAAAAACGCGGTAGTAACGCCAATCGCAGCGATGAAGGATTTTTTAAGCATGATGGGCTACTCCACTTTCCCAATACGTTTGACGACAGCAGACATGCGGGTGGCGTCCGCCTGCACATACTTTTCAAAGTCTGGCGAGTCCTGGTATTGCACCGGGCTGCCTGCGTTCAAAATAATTTCTTTGACCCTGGCATCTTGCGCCGCAACCTTGGCAGCAGTGCGCAAACGCTGGGCGATGGGTTCAGGTGTGTCTTTGGGGATGAAAAGGCCAGACCACTGTGCGTATTCGGCTGTGTAGCCAGCGTCTCTCAAGCTCGGTACGTCTGGTAACGCCACCAGGCTGCTGGTACCCCAGTGTGCCAACACGCGCAACTTGCCCGCCTTGACTTGCTGCAATACGGTTGCTGGGCCCGTCGACACCGCATCAATTTGCCCGCCAAGCAGCGCCACCACGGCTGGGCCTGCTCCTGCATACGGAATGTGGGTCATTTTCAAGCCAGCGTTTTGCGACAAAATTTCCATCGGCACATGCATGGTGCCGTAGTTGCCCGATGAGCCGTAGTTGATGGCGCCCGGGCGCTTTTTGGCATCCTCGACAAAATCCTTCACGGTTTTCCAGGGCGTGTCGGCGCGCACGGCCAGCACCGTCGGGTCGGCGGTGAAGCGCGCGATAGGGCGCAGGTCATTGAGCGCAAACATTGGGGGCCGGCCCAGCAGGGTGTCGGCTTCGGGAATCACAGTCAGCGAGGACAAGGCCATCAACACCGTGTAGCCATCGGGTTTGGCCTTGGCCGCCAGACCCATGCCGATACCTCCACCGGCGCCGGCCTTGTTTTCAATCACCACAGGTTGGCCCAGCTCACGCGACATGGCTTCAGCCACCGGGCGCGCAACGAGATCAGCCAAGCCACCCGGCGGGAAAGGCACCACCATCGTGATGGGACGGGTCGGCCAAACGCCCTGGGCTACGGCGTAGCTGGTGCAGCACAGCAGCAGGCAGGCGGCGAGTGACTTTAAAACGAGTTTGGCTTGCATTTTTGTCTCCATTTGTGTTGTTTCGGGCTGGCCTGAGTGCACACTTTCACACGCGTTTGCTCGCTCAGGCACAGCGTCCCACACGGTTCGCATGCTAACATCCCGGGAAAAAATAAGACCCCTACAAACCCTTATGATTCCGCGCGCTTAGGGGGTGCGGAAGGGGGGCGGAATTAATAACTGTACCGTTTGGGTGGTGCTGGCGGGATGCAGTGCTAGGCGATTGGAGCGCCGTGTGGCTAGCCACACAAGAGGGCAAGCAACGACGCAATACGCCCGCCAGTGCCGTCCATAAACGGTATGTTTGTTATTTTTGCATCTCTTAGCACATCATCACATCATCACAACGACAAGAGACAAAAATTTATGAAAATTGCCGCCTTCCACCACAACGGTCAGCCCGGCGTTGGCCTGATATCTGCCGACCTGCAACACGTGCAGCCGTTTGACTTGCCTCCTGCTGCCCGTGTTTTGGGAGCGTTGCCGATTGTCGACATGCAAACTCGTGGCGAAGCCTTGCCTGCGCTGCTGCCTGCATTGGCTATAAACGATGTGCAGCTCATCGCGCCTATCCCCAAGCCGCGGCGCAATATTTTTTGTGTGGGTAAAAACTACTTTGAGCATGCCAAGGAATTTGCTGGCAGCGGCTTTGACGGTAGCGCCAAAACCGACGGTGGCGTTCCAACAGACCCGATTATTTTTTCCAAAGTGCCCGAGTCGGTGGTCGGCCCTGGCGCAGCGATTGAAATGCCGCCAGCGCATATCTCAACAGCGATTGATTACGAGGCTGAACTGGCCGTCATTATTGGCAAGGGCGGCAAAGGCATTGCGGCCAAAGATGCAATGGCTCACGTCTGGGGCTACACCATCATCAACGACGTCACCGCACGTGATTGGCAAAGCCGCCACCAGCAGTGGCACATGGGTAAGTCGTTTGACACCTTTTGCCCAATGGGTCCATGGCTGGTGAGTGCTGACGAACTCGATGGCTCCAAGACCCAGATGCGCTGCTACGTGAACGGCGAAGAGCGCCAAAATGTGCCCACCGCCAATATGATTTTTGATATTCCTAAAATTATCGAAACCCTGTCAGCAGGCATCACGCTGTACCCTGGTGACGTGATCGCTACCGGCACGCCCGTAGGTGTAGGTATCGGATTTAAGCCGCCGAAGTATTTGAAGTCGGGCGATGTCGTGCGGCTGGAGATTGACGGGATTGGCTATCTCGAAAATCCTGTCCGTTAACGGGCCCCCACGTTCGTTCGCTTCGCGTAATTCTCTGCCCCCCGAGGGGGCTAGGGGCGGCTCGGCGGAAAATTGCAGGCTACCCTCAATGCGAACCGCGAAAAATCAAACGATGAGCGGCGCCTCCTGCATGGCCTCGTTCTGCTCTTCCAGCATATCCACCTGACCTTTCCAGTAATCACTGGAGCCAAACCACGGGAAGTTGATCGGAAAGATCGGATCAATCCAGCGCTGGGCCAGCCAAGCGCTGTAGTGAATCAGCCGCAGCGTGCGCAGCGGTTCTATCAATGCCAGCTCACGGCGGTCAAACGCGCGAAACTCTTCGTAGCCATCAACCAATGCGCCCAGCTGGTGCGAGCATTGCGCACGGTCGCCTGAGAGCAACATCCACAAGTCCTGCACCGCCGGGCCGCTGCGTGCGTCGTCCAGGTCAACAAAGTGCGGGCCAGCGCCGGGCAAACCTTCGGGTGTCCACAAAATATTGCCCGGGTGGCAGTCACCATGCAGGCGAATGTTTTTAACGTCGCCCACGCTTTCAAACACAGCGGTGGCGGTTTGTATCGCTTTTTCAAATGCTTTCAGCCAGCGTGATTCCATATCCAGTGGCAAATAGTTTTTGCCCAGCAGCAGCTCGCGTGATGCGTAGCCGAAGGTTTGCAAATCGAGCGCGGGGCGGTGCGCAAAAGGTTTGGAACTGCCCACCGTGTGGATGCGCGCCAAAAACCGGCCTATCCATTCGAGCACTTCGAAATTTTCAAGCTCTGGCCGCCTGCCGCCGCGACTGGGCGAAACGCTGAACGCAAAACCGTTGTAGTGGTGCAGCGTGTGGCTGTGCAGCTTCAGCGCGCCGACGACCGGCACTTCTGCGGCCATCAGCTCATTGGAAAAACTGTGTTCTTCAATAATTTGCGCATCCGTCCAGCGTCCAGGCCGGTAAAACTTGGCCACCACCACGTCACCCGCTGCATTGCCCCTGCCCACACTGGCCTCTAAATGGATTTGATAAACGCGGTTTTCATAACTCGACAGAGCCATCAATCGGCCGTCACCCGTCAGCCCCACGCTGGCCAGCGCGTCCAGCACCACGTCGGGCGTCAGGGTCTCATAGGCGTGAACGGGCTGCTGGGGTGCGTGTGCTGAAGTCATGCACTGATTGTCGCGGTCAATCTAGCCGTCAATAATATGCTATTAAATGAGGAGCTACTTAATGCCGTATCTATTGGGCTGGGGCCATAAAATGAGCTTAAAATGCGCTCGAAACGCCCCGGAAGTTGATCAGAGCACCAAAACATGACCGATTTTCGGGTTGTTGCTACCTTCACAAGCGCCAAAAAATCGTTGTCTGCCAGGAAGTCAGCAATCAAAAACGAGGTGATGAACAGTGGCCGCAGCAGCGCTTGAAGGTCTTCGGTCGTGGCACTGTACAGCGGGTCGGTACGGGTGAGCACATATTGGTTTCCTAGAAACGCTCGCCTGCTGCAACACCGGCGCTGCGTGACTCTGTCACATCGGCAAAGCCCAACACTGGAATACGGCTCTAGGCGCTGTCAACCGTGGGGAAAAACTTCCAGTAATTCATCGCATCGCCAAAGGCTGCGTAAGTGATGTTGTTGGCCGTGAAAGCAAAGCGCTGAACTGCCAGGCGCACTTCGCCGTCTTGAAGCTCAGCGAAGTCGTTGCTTGTCAAACGCGTTTGGTGCAGATCAGTTTTGAAAACCTGAAAGTTAATCTGGATGTCTGTCGCGTCGGTTGGGGGGGGGGCATGGCGTGAACCGTAAACCAAGCGGCTCGGCTGTTCAACACAGTCGAGTCGCTTCGGTGACATCAGATCTGAAGAACGCTTATTTCAGCGCGATGGTGACTTCAATATTGCCGCGTGTGGCGTTTGAATAAGGGCAAACCTGGTGAGCAGCGTCAACCAGCGCCTGCGCGGCTGCGCGGTCCATGCCCGGCAGTGTGATGTCAAGGCGGGCTGCAATGCCGTAGCCCGCGCCAATTTTGCCCAGGTCAACGCTGGCATCAATCGCCAAGCCGTCTGGCAGCGTGACTTTTTGCATACCGGCAACGGCCTTGATGGCGCCGATAAAGCAGGCTGAATAACCCGCGGCAAAGAGCTGTTCAGGATTGGTGCCGGTACCCGACGTACCAGGCGAACTTAAATTGACTTCCAGGCGACCGTCATCGGTTTTTGAGTGGCCGTCGCGCCCGCCCGTGGTGTGTGCCTTGGCGGTGTAAAGAACTTTTTCGAGTTGGGTGGTCATGGTAAATCCTAGGGAGAAAAATACCCCGAAATTGGGGCGGGTTGAAAAATGTTGATCGGTTAAAAGTGTTGTGCGGTCAGGCGTTGCCGCAAAGCCTGAACCTGGCTGGTCAGCGCTATCAGTTCAGGGACGGCGCATTGGCTGGCGCTCAAAATGCAGCCGGGTATCTTGGCGGCACGACTTTTTAGTTTGCGCCCCAAAGATGTCAGTGTGATGTGAACGCGTCTTTCATCGTTAACGTCCCGCAGGCGGCTGATGTAGCCTGAAGCTTCCAGCCGTTTGAGCAGTGGCGTCAGCGTACCGGAATCAAGGTACAGCCGGTCACCCAGCTCAGACACCATCAAGCCATCACGCTCCCACAGCACCAGCATGGCCAGGTACTGCGGGTAAGTCAAACCTAGCTCGTCAAGCAGTGGCTTGTACACCTTGGTCATGGCCAGCGAGGTGCTGTACAGGGCAAAGCACAACTGGTTGTCCAGTTGGAGCATGGGGTTTGGTTTGCTACGCATAGCCGAAGTATACATTGCAATTAAATTGTGTACAATTTAATAGGCGATCAAACCTTTAACTGGTTTCTCCCTTATCCACTTCGTCCGCTAAACTGCTAGTGCATGAAAAAATCCTCTAAAAACCAGCCTCAAGTGATTGAAGAGCTGCGCCCTGGCCAGTCGATTGAGCTGCTCAAAGAGCTGCATATCCTGACGCGTGAAGGCAAGCTGAACCAGGACACTCGCCGCAAGCTCAAGCAGGTGTACCACCTGTACCAGTTCATTGAGCCACTGTTCAATGAGGTGCTTAAAAGCAATGCAGCTTTCACGCTGGCCGACCACGGTGCGGGCAAGTCCTACCTTGGCTTTATCTTGTACGACCTGTTTTGCAATGTCGCGCATGCAGGACACGAAACAGCATGTCATATTTACGGCATTGAAACCCGCCCCGAGCTGGTTGAAAAATCTCGGGCGCTGGCTGCGCGCCTGGGCTTTGAGCGCATGTCATTCTTGAATCTGTCAGTCAAAGACGCCACCACATCCGCTGATTTACCAGGCCGCATCGACATCGTGACCGCGCTGCACGCCTGCGACACTGCCACTGACGACGCCATAGCGTTTGGCTTGGCCAAGCAGGCCCGGCACATGGTGCTGGTGCCGTGTTGCCAGGCTGAAGTGGCCGGCGTCCTAAAGGCTAGTCGCGCCTTGAGCCTGACCAAAACCCCGCTGGCCGAGCTGTGGCGGCACCCACTGCACGCCCGCGAGTTTGGCAGCCAGATCACCAACGTACTGCGCTGCCTGCAGCTGGAGGCCAGTGGCTACAGCGTCACCGTGACGGAACTGGTCGGCTGGGAGCATTCAATGAAAAATGAATTGATTCTGGCGAGCCAGCCGGCCAAGCCTAACCCCGTTAAAACCCGCGAAGCCCAGGCGCGTTTGCGGCAGGTGCTGGCTGAGTTGGGACTGGGTGAATTGACAGCGCGCTTTGCCGTGCCGGCAAGCGCGGCGGCGTAACGACTCAGGGCATCGCATACAGCACGGTTTTTTTACTCCCTCTCCCAGGGGGAAAGGGAGTAAAACAGACTCACACGACCAGCTTGGCGTCCAGTTCCCGCACCCGGTGGTCAACGTAATAGCCGCCAAATTCGGTGTAACGCAGCAGCACCCGCTTGCAGGTATCGCAGGCATACACGTCGCTGACATTGCAAGGGAAAAAGTCAACTGCAATCGGCGCGTCTGGCGACGCATAGCGTGTGCCGTCGGGGTGGTGTTCTTCCTGCGTCGGCTCATACACCGCTGGGTCGCGCAAAGTGCCCAACTCACGCATCTGCGCTTTCGGCCAACGTTCCTCGGTAAAGCTTTCCCAACCCGCGCAGGGGCGCAGCGGACAGGTACAGGCTTTGGCCGGTGTTGGTCCACTTAGCGCGGTCAGTGATTTTGCATTTAATTCGTCCATCGTGAATTATTGAGGAAACGGTTGCGGTTTGATTTTGAGCCGCGCAACGATAATGTAAAAATCGGTATACCGGATGGCTTGCTACTGCAAAGTCACACCTGTTGGCTGGATTTAACCAAACCTGGCTTGCGCCAATACCATCAATGACAGCTTCCGCGCGATTAGCAACTCTGGCAAAAACCACACTGTGGGATAGCGCTTACCTTGCGCTCAAGTCGGCTTTGCTTGAAGGGCGCTATGCGCCGGGAGACCGCATTGTGCTGCGTGA
>JAYVPR010000069.1:0-2590 GCA_043757245.1 Polaromonas sp.
TCAACCCGCGCAGCAACAATCGCCGCAATTGCCTGCTCTCCGGTGCCCTTGACAGCGCCCAAGCCATAGCGCACGGTGCTGTTGCTGGTTGGCTCAAACCGGTAGTCGCCCCGGTTGACATCGGGTGACTCAAAAGTAATGCCCATTTTCAGCGCATCACCATGCAGGATTTTCAGCTTGTCGGTGTCGCCCATTTCCACCGTCATGTTGGCGGCAAAAAACTCGGCCGTGTAATGCACCTTGAGCCAGGCCGTGTGGTACGCCAGCAGCGCATAAGCAGCAGAGTGCGACTTGTTAAAGCCGTAACCTGCAAACTTTTCCATCAAGTCAAAAACCTCGTCGGCTTTTTCTTCGCTCAAGCCATTGATACCCGCGCCTTTGCGAAACACGTCACGCTGCGAGGCCATTTCTTTCTCGTCTTTTTTACCCATCGCGCGGCGCAGCATGTCCGCACCGCCAAGCGAATAGCCGCCCAATATCTGCGCGGTCTGCATCACCTGTTCCTGGCAAACCATGATGCCGTAGGTCTCTTCAAGCATCGGTTTGACACGCGGATCCGGATAGTCAGGCACTTCCTTGCCCTGCTTGCGGGCGATATATGTCGGAATCAAATCCATCGGGCCGGGCCGGTACAGCGCGTTCATCGCGATCAGGTCTTCCAGCCTGTCGGGTTTGGCGTCTTTCAGCATACGCTGCATGCCGGTACTTTCAAACTGGAACACGGCCTCTGTTTGGCCGTCAGCAAACAGTTTATAAACGCGCGCATCGTCGAGCGGAATATTTTCAAACTTGAAGTCTTTTTGCGATGGATGGCGCGCAACGATAAAATCTTTGGCAATCTCCAGAATCGTCAGCGTGGCGAGGCCCAAAAAGTCGAACTTGACCAGGCCAATCGCCTCCACATCGTTTTTGTCAAACTGGCTGACGGCCGACGTGCTACCGGGCTGCAGATACAGCGGGCAAAAATCGGTCAACTTGCCCGGCGCAATCAGTACGCCGCCAGCATGCGTGCCGACATTGCGCGTCAGGCCTTCCAGCTTGCGGGCCAGCTCGAGCAAGGTATGAACGTCTTCTTCTTTGCGTTCGCGCTCGGCCAATATCGGCTCGGCCTCCAGCGCATAGACCATCTTGTCGCTTTTGTTGCGCTCGGCGGGCAGCAATTGCAATGTGACGGCCTGGCCAGGCTTGTTCGGTATCAGCTTGGAGATACCGTCACAGAAACCATACGGAAAATCGAGCACGCGGCCCACATCACGGATGGCGGCACGCGCAGCCATGGTGCCAAAGGTCACGATTTGACTGACCGCGTTGTGACCGTATTTATCCTTCACATAGTCAATGACGCGGTCCCGGTTGGTTTGGCAAAAGTCAATGTCAAAGTCGGGCATGGACACCCGCTCGGGGTTCAAAAATCGCTCGAACAGCAAGTTGTAGCGCAGCGGATCTAGGTCAGTGATCTTCAGCGAATATGCCACCAGCGAGCCGGCGCCTGAGCCCCGACCTGGCCCAACCGGACAGCCATTATTTTTGGCCCAATTGATGAAGTCGCCCACAATCAAAAAGTAGCCTGGAAATCCCATACCCAAAATTGTCTTGATCTCAAACTCCAGCCGCTCCACGTAGGCAGGCCGCTTTTTATCGCGCACTTCCACGTTGGGGTACAGGTGCACCAGGCGCTCTTCGAGCCCTTCAAACGATGTTTGACGAAAGTAATCGTCCGCGGCCATGCGCACGCCGTTGATCTCGGGCGTGGGGTAATCCGGCAGCATCGGCTTGCCCAATTCAAGCTTCAAGTTGCAGCGCTTGGCGATCTCCAGTGTGTTGGCAATTGCCGAGGGGATGTCGGCAAACAGCGCCTCCATTTGTGCAGCAGACTTGAAGTATTGCTCCCGCGTGAACTTCCGTACACGGCGTGCGTTACCCAGAATTTCGCCCTCAGAAATACATACCCGCGCTTCGTGCGCCTCGTAGTCGTCATAGGTTAAAAACTGCACCGGGTGCGTGGCCACAACGGGCAGTTTTAACCGCGCGGCCAGTTGCACGGCAGCCGGCACATGCCGCGCATCGTCAGCCTGCTCGGCACGCTGTAGCTCTATGTAAAAGCGATGAATAAAAATACCCGAAAAATGCAGCGCACACGCCATCGCCCGCGCATCGTCGCCCTGCACCAGCGCCTGGCCGATTGCGCCGCGCTGCGCACCGGACAGAGCTATCAAACCCTCATTGAGCTCACTGAGCCAATCCAGACTGATGATGGCTTGGTCACGCACCACGCCACGCGTCCATGCACGGGTTAGCAGCTCTGACAAATTGAGATAACCCCGGTGGTTTTGCGCAATCAGCAGCAGCCTGGCAGGTGGTGCGCCTGCCTGTTTGCCAGGCACTTGCACCCACACATCAGCAGCAATCAAGGGCTTGACACCTTTGCTGCGTGCAGCCTTGTAAAACTTGACCGTGCCGAACAGGTTGCTCAGGTCGCTGATAGCCAACGCGGGCTGCTGGTCAGCCGCCGCGGCGGCGGTAATCTCTTCAATGCGGTTGGTACCGTCAACGACAGAAAATTCGGTGTGAAGACGTAAATGAACAAACA
>JAYVPR010000070.1:0-9554 GCA_043757245.1 Polaromonas sp.
GCCATACCCGCTGGGCCGGAGCCGACGATGGCGACTTTTTTCCCCGTTTTGTGTTTCGGCAACTGCGGCTTGACCCAGCCCTCAGACCAAGCACGGTCAATGATGGCGTGCTCAATCGACTTGATGCCAACCGCGTCGTCGTTCACGTTCAATGTACAGGCAGCTTCGCACGGTGCAGGGCAAATGCGGCCGGTAAATTCCGGGAAGTTGTTGGTGCTGTGCAGCGTTTCAATCGCGTTTTTCCAATCTGCACGAAACACCATATCGTTGAAGTCAGGGATGATGTTATTGACCGGGCAGCCTGTGTTGCAAAACGGTGTGCCGCAGTCCATGCAGCGCGCAGCCTGCTTATTGGCTTGCGCGTCGTCCAAACCAATGACAAACTCTTTGTAGTTTTTCAGGCGTTCAGGCACGGGCTTATAACCCTCCTCCACACGCTCAAATTCCATGAAACCGGTGATTTTTCCCATGATGCTGTCCTGTTGTCTATCTGTCTTAATCTGGTTGATGCTCTGTCTTTAACTCCCTCCCCTTCCGGGGGAGGGCTGGGGTGGGGGCAAGCGCAGAAATGGATCTGCTTCTGTGCTTGCCCCCATCCCTACCTTCCCCCGGAAGGGGAAGGAGTAAGAAAAACGTGAATCGTTGTCTAAATTTGTATGTTTTAGTGCTTACGTCCAATAAATACGGGCGCAAGCAGCTACTAAATTAATAGTGATTACTTGGCACCCACCGGTTCGCGATTGGTTTCGACCTGTACCCGCGTCGTCTCGGTCGCTGCATTCAAGCGGCGGTCTTTGCGCTCCAGCAACGCGCGCTTGTACTCGTTCGGGAAGACCTTCACAAACTTCAGGCGCGACTCAGCCCATGTGTCAAGCAACTCGCGCGCACGCTTGCTACCGGTCCAGCGGTTGTGGTCCTGCAGCAGGCGTTTGAGGATTGCCTCATCGCTCTCTTCAGCATGCCAATCTGACTTGTCATGTGTGTGCTGCTCGGCAGTCGTCACCACTTTGTCCAGGCTGACCATCGAGGTATTGCAGCGGCTGGCAAACTGGCCGTCTTCGTCGTACACATAGGCCACGCCGCCACTCATGCCGGCAGCAAAGTTGCGCCCGGTTTTACCCAGCACGAGCACTGTGCCGCCCGTCATGTATTCGCACCCATGGTCGCCCGTGCCCTCAACCACTGCTGTCGCACCGGACAAGCGCACGGCAAAGCGCTCGCCCGCCACGCCGCTAAAAAACGCCTCGCCCGTGGTTGCGCCGTACAGCACGGTATTTCCCACGATGATGTTTTTGTGCGACTCGCCCCGGAAGTCAATGCTCGGACGAACCACAATGCGCCCGCCACTCAAACCCTTACCGGTGTAGTCGTTCGCGTCACCGATCAAGTACATGGTGATGCCTTTGGCAAGAAATGCGCCAAATGACTGGCCGCCTGTGCCCTCAAGCTGAATGCGCAGCGTGTCATCTGGCAAGCCTTCGGGCCGCACGCGGGTCAGTTCGCCAGACAGCATCGCACCGACAGTGCGGTTGACGTTGCGCACCACCTCTATGAACTGGACTTTTTCGCCCTTTTCAATGGCGGCTTTTGACTTTTCAATCAAGCGCAGGTCAAGTGCTTTTTCCAGTGCATGGTCTTGCGTCGACGTGTGCAGGCGCGGCACATCAGCAGGCACGTTCGGCTGATAGAACAAGCGTGCAAAGTCAAGGCCCGTGGCCTTCCAGTGTTCAATGCCTTTTTGCGTATCGAGCAGGTCGGCCCGCCCAATCAGTTCATCAAACGTGCGTACACCGAGTTGCGCCATCAACTGGCGCGCTTCTTCAGCCACAAAAAAGAAATAGTTGACGACATGCTCTGGCTTGCCGCTGAATTTTTGGCGCAGCACCGGGTCTTGGGTGGCCACACCGACAGGGCAAGTGTTCAGGTGGCATTTGCGCATCATGATGCAGCCTTCCACCACCAATGGGGCAGTGGCAAAGCCGAATTCATCCGCACCTAGCAGCGCACCAATCACCACATCACGGCCAGTTTTCATTTGGCCATCAGCCTGAACACGAATGCGACCACGCAGGCGGTTCAGCACCAGCGTTTGCTGGGTTTCAGCCAGACCGATTTCACACGGGCTGCCGGCGTGCTTGATGCTTGACCAGGGCGATGCGCCCGTGCCGCCGTCATGTCCTGCTATCACAATATGATCCGCCTTGGCTTTTGTCACGCCTGCAGCAATCGTGCCCACGCCGACTTCACTGACCAGCTTCACGCTGATGCTGGCACGCGGGTTGACGTTTTTCAAGTCGTGAATCAGCTGCGCGAGGTCTTCAATTGAATAAATATCATGGTGCGGCGGCGGAGAAATCAAACCCACGCCGGGCACTGAATAACGCAGCGCGCCAATGTATTCACTGACCTTGCCACCTGGCAATTGGCCACCTTCACCCGGCTTGGCACCCTGCGCCATTTTGATTTGAATCTGGTCAGCAGACACCAAATACTCAGCAGTCACACCAAAGCGACCCGAAGCGACTTGCTTGATTTTGGAGCGCAGTGAATCACCATCTTGTAAAGGCAAATCGACCTCTACAACTTTTTCACCAATCACGCTTTTAAGCGTTGCACCCTGCTTGATCGGGATACCTTTGAGCTCCTGCCGATAGCGCGCTGGGTCTTCACCCCCCTCACCGGTGTTGCTTTTACCGCCGATGCGGTTCATGGCCACAGCCAGCGTGGCGTGGGCTTCAGTGCTGATGGAGCCAAGTGACATCGCGCCGGTAGCAAAGCGCTTGACGATTTCTTTGGCCGGTTCGACCTCGTCAATCGCAATCGCTTTGCCCGGATCAATTTTGAACTCGAACAGCCCGCGCAGCGTCATGTGGCGGCGGTTTTGGTCGTTGATAAGCTGGGCGTATTCTTTGTAGGTGTTCCAGTTGTTGGCGCGCGTAGCATGCTGCAATTTCGCAATGACGTCGGGCGTCCACATATGGTTTTCACCGCGCACGCGGAAGGCGTATTCGCCGCCTGCATCAAGCATGTTGGTCAGCACCGGGTCGTCGCTAAAAGCCGAGCGATGCATGCGCAGCGCTTCTTCGGCAATCTCGAACACGCCCATGCCCTCCACTTGACTGGCGGTGCCGGTGAAGTACTTGGCAATGGTTTCGCGGCTCAGGCCAATCGCCTCAAACAGCTGCGCGCCGCAATAGCTCATGTAAGTCGACACGCCCATTTTGGACATGATTTTCGACAGCCCTTTGCCAATGGCTTTGGTGTAGTTGTAGATGGCTTTTTCAGTACTCAAGTCACCTGGCAAACCCGCATGCATCTCGGTCAGTGTTTCCATTGCCAAGTACGGATGAACGGCTTCGGCCCCGTAGCCTGCGAGTACAGCGAAGTGATGGACTTCCCGGGCTGATCCGGTTTCAACCACCAGTCCAGCCGTGGTGCGCAGGCCCACACTCACCAGGTGCTGATGAATGGCCGACAGTGCGAGCAAGGCCGGTATCGCAACTTGCGTTGCACTCAAAGCGCGGTCGCTGACGATCAAAATGTTTTTGCCCGTTTTGATTGCATCCACCGCTTCAGCGCACAGCGATGCCAGCTTGGCCTCCACACCCTCATGACCCCAGGCCAGTGGGTAAGTAATATCAAGCGTGTAGCTTTTGAACTTGCCCTGCGTGTGTGATTCGATGTCACGCAGCTTTTGCATGTCAAGAAAATTGAGCACGGGCTGCGCTACCTCAAGCCGCATCGGCGGGTTGACCTGGTTGATGTCCAGCAGGTTCGGCTTGGGGCCGATAAACGAGACGAGCGACATCACTATCGCCTCGCGAATCGGGTCAATCGGTGGGTTGGTGACCTGCGCAAACAACTGCTTGAAGTAGTTGTAGAGCGATTTGTTTTTGTTCGACAGAACGGCTAGCGGGCTGTCGTTGCCCATGGAGCCGGTGGCTTCTTCGCCGTTCGCGGCCATCGGCGACATCAGGAACTTGATGTCTTCTTGGGTGTAGCCAAAGGCTTGTTGGCGATCTAAAAGAGAAATTGGGGTCGGATCCAAATTACCGGAGGCGATGCCGCCAGGCAGCGACTCGGTAGATTTGGCTCTGACCCCTATTTCTCTTGCCGCTGTCAAAGGCAGCGGCTGTGAAGCGGAAACATCATCCAACTTGATGCGCAAATTCTCAATCCATTGCTTGTACGGCCTGCTGTGAGTCAGTGTGGCTTTGATCTCTTCGTCATCGACCATGCGGCCCTGCTCCAAATCAATCAAGAACATTTTTCCGGGTTGCAAGCGCCATTTGCGAACGATTTTGTGCTCTGGTATCGGTAGCACGCCAGACTCTGACGCCATAATGACCAAATCATCGTCGGTCACGCAATAACGTGAGGGGCGCAGGCCATTGCGGTCTAGTGTTGCACCAATCTGGCGTCCGTCGGTGAACACAATCGACGCAGGGCCGTCCCACGGCTCCAGCATGGCAGCGTGGTATTCGTAAAATGCTTTGCGGCGCTCGTCCATCGTGGTGTGCTGCTCCCACGGCTCAGGAATCATCATCATGACGGCCTGGCTGATGGGATAGCCAGCCATGGTCAGCAACTCCAGGCAGTTGTCAAAGGTAGCGGTGTCTGATTGGTCGGCAAAGCTGATGGGATAAAGTTTTTGCAGATCAGCGCCGAGTACGGGCGACGACATCACACCCTCACGCGCCTTCATCCAGTTGTAGTTCCCCTTGACGGTGTTGATCTCACCGTTATGCGCCACATACCGGTACGGGTGGGCCAGCGGCCACTCAGGAAAGGTGTTGGTAGAAAAACGCTGATGCACCAGGCCCAGCGCCGACACGCAGCGGGTGTCTGTCAAATCCATGAAATACGTACCTACCTGGTCAGCCAGCAGCAGGCCTTTGTAAACCACAGTGCGGCTGGACATGCTGGGCACGTAATATTCTTTGCTGTGCGTCAGGTGCAAATTCTGGATCGCGGCACTTGCTGTCTTTCGGATCACGTACAGCTTGCGCTCCAGGGCATCCTGGACGATCACGTCGTTGCCACGGCCGATAAAGATCTGTTTCAAAATCGGCTCTTTTTTGCGCACGGTGGGCGACATCGGCATGTCACGGTTGACAGGCACATCACGCCAGCCCAACAGCACCTGACCTTCCGCTTTTACGGCTCGCTCAAGCGCCTGCTCACACGCCAGACGCGATGCATGCTCTTTGGGCAAAAATACCATACCCACGCCGTATTCACCGGGCGGCGGCAATGCAACTCCCTGCTTGGCCATTTCTTCACGGTACAGGGCGTCCGGCAACTGAATCAATATGCCCGCGCCGTCACCCATCAGCGCATCAGCACCCACAGCGCCGCGATGATCGAGGTTTTCAAGGATTTTCAAGCCCTGCTGCACGATGGCATGCGACTTTTGGCCCTTTATGTGCGCCACGAAGCCGACCCCGCAAGCGTCATGCTCGTTGGCGGGTGAATACAAACCGTGGTCTTGGAAATGCTTGATTTCAGCAGCCGTGGTCATGGCTTACTCCTAAATTTATCGTGAAGACTTGCATCATAAATCGGAGCAACAACAATGCCAAATATTTTAATTGGGGTCAGACCCCAATTAAATTACCATTCTATTTATTGGAATTTAATTAGGGTCAGATCAATAGCTGAAATTAGTTTTATACAAATCAAGTACTTACATCAAGTCTCAGTTTTAAGCCGGGTAGCGAAAGGGCGTCCCGCTCTTACTTTATTAAGGCGACGTTCAGTTCTTTGCTGCAAATCGGCCACAAAGTCGGGATCGCCCAGCGCCCAACCTGCCAGCGCAGATCTCGTCAGTGCCGCTTGTTGATCTGCGCTGACGCCTGATCGCACCAAATCGGCGTAAGCCGCTTCACGACCGAACGGCGTGTTGGCAAGGTCCCAAAACAAGGCATGCGGCGTGATGAGTTTGTCACTGCGCGCCCCCACGTAAAAGCCGTGACTTGACCATGCGTAATCAGACGCTTCAGCAACCATGCCGGCGCGTACCGGGTTCAAGTCAATGTAGGCCATGCACGCCAGCAGATAGCGGTCAGTTTCAATCAGCGTGGAACGATAACGCCCCTCCCAAAGCGAACCAGTGCGGCTTTGCAAATCATTGAAATAGCGCACATAACTGCGCCCCACTGCCTGCATCAGCAGCGGCAATCCTGTATCAGTCCGCGGCGTGGCCAGCAGGTGAAAATGATTCGTCATCAGCACATAGGCATGGACATCAACTTCAAACTTTTTAGCGTTTTCTTCAAGCAGGCCCAAGAGGAACTGGTAATCAGCAACGGTGGCGAATATCTGCTGGCGGTTGTTGCCGCGCTGAATGACATGGTGGGGGTGGCCAGCAAGCGTTAGTCGGGCAAGACGAGCCATGGTTTTGAGATGCAGATTAGCGAGGTTGAATTTGAATTAGAGTCTGACCCCAATGCTGTTAATTTAAAACCATTCGCCCTGAGCTTGGTCGTTGGGTTGCCAGCATAGCGCCAGGCTTCGACAAGCTCAGTCCGAACGGTTTTGGGTTTAAATGAACAGCATTGAGTCTGACCCTCATTAACCCCCTCATTATTCATTATTTTCATAATTTTCACGTAGCCAAAATCGCCGATATTCTGCGCAAGATGGACGGTTTTGCACCGGAGACTGGCTTCATGAGGTGGGACGACAAGGGGAGCAGCGCTCCGGGGTAGTCATTGCGTACAGGGTTAAAGTCGGCCGCTGAGAAAGCAACTTGTGTTCTTACAACCGGTAGGGAAAATTGGCTAAAGACCAACATATACAAGCTTAAGCAGCCAACGACTGAAGCATCAAAAATTCACCGTGACTTCCCATCCCCAGCTGTCGGTGGAAGCGTTTGAAGGCCAAAGTGGTGCGACGAGCCAGCTCAGAGCCGTTCGTGTTCTTTTAGTGCAAAACGGTCGGTCATACCGGCAATATAGTCGGCCACGACACGTTCGGGTTTTGTTTCGGCTGAATGTGGTGTGTCGCTGCCGCCAAACCTATCCATATGCGCCTGCGGCATCCGCGCGGGGGCGGACATGTAGGCTTCAAATAAATCACGCACCACTTGCTGGGCGTGCTGCATTTTTTCAAGCACTTGCGGATGGCGATACAAGTTATGAGACAGAAATTTTTTCAGGTCTGCAGATTTCGCCGCCATTAAAGGGCTAAAACATACCAGTGGCGATTGTTTGCGTACCGCGTCAACGTCTGGCGGGCAAGCCTGCTCTAACGCCATGCGTGTGGCATCCATAACGTCATAAACCTGGGCACTAAGCATCAGGCGTATGGCCTCAAACAGCAGTCGGCGGCCTTTCAGGGTGGGGTGCTGCGCCAACGCCTCGCGGCTGTATTGCCTGAACAAGGCAACTTCTTGCAGTTGCTCAAGCGTCAGCAGGCCGGAACGCACACCGTCGTCAATGTCGTGGGCGTTGTAGGCAATTTCATCGGCCAGATTGGCGAGCTGTGCCTCCAGACTCGGCTGGCGCCATGGTTCTTTAACGCCCTGTTGATCGACGAAGCGCTGCGCCACGCCGTTTGGTTCGCGCGCTTCAATGTGCCGGGCATTGCGACGGGAACAATGCTTCAAAATTCCTTCGCGGGTTTCAAAAGTCAGGTTCAAGCCGTTGTAGGTTGGATAGCGCTCTTCCAGCGAATCAACGACGCGTAAGCTTTGCAGGTTGTGCTCAAAACCCGCGCTGTCAGGGTTATGGTTTTTAAGACATTCGTTGAGCGCATCCTGCCCGGCATGGCCGAAGGGCGTATGACCCAAATCGTGCGCCAGCGCAATGGCCTCCACCAGATCTTCATTCAAATTCAGACTACGGGCAATCGAGCGGCCCAACTGGGCAACTTCAAGTGAATGCGTCAGACGGGTGCGAAACAGATCGCCTTCATGGTTCAAAAAAACCTGGGTTTTATAAACCAGCCGGCGAAACGCGGAAGAATGAACGATTCGGTCACGGTCCCTTTGATACTCAGACCGCGTAGGTGCGGCAGCTTCAAAAAAACGGCGTCCGCGCGACTGAGCCGGATCACAGGCAAAAGATGCCAAAAAAGGCTTTGCTAGCATGCGGAAAGGCTGATTTCATATATTAAATCGGCCTCCAGCCCAGTAGATTCGGAGGTAACTAGCTCCTCAATTAATAGCATAATTATCAAATTTATTTAACGGCTGCAGGCGTCGATCACCTCTCGCACGAGGACATCGGGGGCAGAACGCACACAGGCGCTGCCAGGGCCATCAATCAGCACAAAACGGATCTCACCTGCTTCAGATTTTTTATCCCCCCGCATCAGTTCCAGGTAGCGTCCAGCGTTGTCGGTTTTATTCAAGGTTGGGCCTTTGACTGGCAAGCCCGCACGCTCGATGAGCTGCGTCAAGCGGCTGACGAAGGCGGCATCAACCAAGCCAAGGCGCTGCGACAAATGAGCTGCCATCACCATGCCGCAGCCTACGCCTTCGCCATGCAGCCACTGGCCATAGCCCAGACCTGATTCGATGGCATGACCAAAGGTGTGGCCAAAATTCAGAATCGCACGCAGGCCTTGCTCGCGCTCATCTTGCCCCACCACGTGCGCCTTGATCTCGCAACTGCGCTGAATAGCGTGACTCAATGCGCCTGGCTCGCTGGCCAGCAAGGCGGGCAGGTTCGCTTCAATCCAGTTGAAAAATTCCATGTCCGCAATGGGGCCGTACTTGATAATTTCAGCGAGTCCAGCGCTTAGCTCTCTGGCTGGCAGTGTTTTCAAAAGATCCAGGTCGCAAACTACCAACTGCGGCTGGTAAAACGCGCCAATCATGTTTTTACCCAGCGGGTGGTTGATGGCGGTTTTACCGCCAACCGATGAATCAACCTGAGCCAGCAAAGTAGTTGGTACCTGCACAAAAGGCACGCCCCGCATATAGCTGGCGGCTGCAAAACCCGTCATGTCACCCACGACACCACCGCCCAGTGCAAACAGAACGGTTTTTCGGTCACAGCCATTTGCCAGCAGTACATCAAAAATTAGTTGCAGCGTTGGCCAGTCCTTGTGTGCTTCGCCATCTGGCAATGCCAGCAACAAGACTCTGGCGTAGCGCTGTTGCAACGCAGCTTGTAACTGGGCAGCGTACAAGGGCGCTACAGTGGTGTTTGAAACGATCAGTGCTGTATTCGCAGGCGGCAGGTGTTGGTAGGTAGCGGAGTCGCAGATGAGGTCAGAGCCGATGACGATCGGGTAGCTGCGGTCGGCCAGATGAATGCTGACCTGTAGGGGGCGGCTATGCGAATTGGGAGAATTGGGAGAATTGGCGGACATAGCGCCAAGTGTAGGGGCAGTATGTGTAGAAGCGGTCGGTGAGGATATATTGAGCAGTTACTGACCAGCTACCCCTAGCAACCTGTCGGACTTAAGAATCGTCGGCTGCAAATAGACCGCAGCGGTCGATTTTTCGCCGTTTTCTTACCCAATATCCAGATATTGGGATGCGAAAACGTCAAAAACTAGTCCATCGCTGGGGCCGATTTTCGCTTTCGACGACTTAAGTCCGA
>JAYVPR010000071.1:0-9507 GCA_043757245.1 Polaromonas sp.
CTCGACGCTGACATTGGTGGCGCTGATTTTGAGGTCGTCGCCCAAGCCAACAAAGCCAACGCTGCCTGCCGTGGCTTGCAGGGTGGTCCATTGGCGGGTGGTGGTTGCCGGATCGGCATCCGGTTTTTCGGTCAGCATGGCCAGGCCAAAGGCGACGCCAGAAAGACTCAGCCCCGTCATCCCGCTCTTCAAACTGCCATCGGTATTGAAGCCGCCACCCACCCCGGCGTAAGCATTCAGGTTGCTGCCGCCAATCGTCAGCATGTCCACGGCTATGGTTTCAGCTGTCGCCTGACCCGCTTTCTGAGCCAGCGTGATCTGCTGCGTGCTCTTTTCCAACGCCAAATTGCCCTGCACCCCAAAGAAACCGCCAACCTCCAGCGTTAAATTGCCGCTGGCTTGCAATAAGTTGCCTTTTGCGCCGTCCATCGAAAGCTTCAGCGTGCTGCTTGGGCCGGTTGTTACCGTCAGCTCGGTCTTGCCCACTGAGTAGTCCACCACCAGCGTGCGCTGGGGCTTGGCCGCGATCTGGGTGGTCGAGCCCGCCTGAGCTACGCTCAAGTCAGCGACAAAGGTCTTGGCGACGTTGGTGACCACCAGGTCAGCCACGTTCACACCCGTCAGGCTGCCACCAAAGCGCACTTGCAACGTTTTACCGGTCCACTGTGTCACCGCAGCGCTGGCCGCAAAGCCAGTAACACTAACATTCATCTTGCCATTGAGGCTGACCATCATGGCGTTCAGTGCCGTTTGCACTTGCGCCTGTGTCATGTCCGAATCAATCGTGCCGCTGGTGACGCTCTGACCGCTGTGCGTCAGGCCCAGTGTGAAGGCCACCTCAACGGCCGCACTGGTGATGGCGATGCTTTGCTCTTCACCGCTTTGGGCCTGACCCTGGGTGAGGTTGCTCGGTTTGACGACGGCCAAACTCAGGCCGGCAAAGTGGCTGGTGATATTGGCCACGTCCACATGGGCCAGTGTGTTCTTGAATGTCACCAGGAAGGCGGCTCGCCGACCCTGCGTGTTGGCGGCATCAACGCTCACCGTCACGTTGCCCGCCCCGATGGCACTCAAGCCTTCTAGCGCGCGTTGGATGTTGGCGGCTAGTGTTGCGTTGTTGCTGCTGTAAGTAATGGCCGTGCTGTGCACGCCATCCAGCGAAATCTCGAAGTTGCCGGTGGGCATCTGCGGGTTGACCTCAAGCGCTGCCAGCTTGAGCTCGGCCACGTTGGCGCCCGCCAGAGTGCCGCCGAAGCTGACCGTGTAGGCATCGACTGTGCCGCCCACCGTGATCGTGCCCAGGCTTGACAGCACGGTGTTGTCGCTGGCCTTGGCTGCGCGCAGAGCGGCCTCCACTGCGGACGTACTGGCGCCCAGTGCAATGTCTGCCGTGGTGTACGTCTTGCCAGCTTGCGTCAAACTCAAGCGGAACACGCCCAAGGTGCTGGAATCACGGTCAAGCGTGATGGTTTGGACTTCGGTGATGGCCGCTGTGCCATCAGCAAGGAGTTTCCAGGCCACGGTTGTGCCAGCCACGCTGATGCCCTTGTCGGCTACGTCGGTACCCGCCAAAGTGCCCACAAAGTTGACCACGTAGCGCTGGCCACCCCGGTAGCTGGCATCGTAGAAAACATCAATGTTTGTGTCTGCAACGCCCAGCAGCTGAGCGTAGGCTGCTTTCAAATTAATAGCATTTTGCGCAGTGTTGCCGACCACGAAGGCTT
This sequence comes from Polaromonas sp., assembly GCA_043757245.1. Classification (GTDB taxonomy): domain Bacteria; phylum Pseudomonadota; class Gammaproteobacteria; order Burkholderiales; family Burkholderiaceae_C; genus Polaromonas. The sequence continues at coordinate 1,725 of JAYVPR010000071.1, forward strand.
TGGTGACGGTGGCGCCGCTGGCCGCTGCCCCTTGGGCTTGCAGGTTCACCAGGTTGAGGTTTTCTCCAGCAAGGCTTCCGCCTGCGCTCAGCATCAAGGTGCCAGCGTTGGTCTGGGTCAGCGTAAATTGGGCGCCCGTGATCTGGCCAAAGGCCGCTGCGACTGCGCTCTGGATTTGAGCCTGATTGGCGTTGCCCGCAATCAGTGCGGTGGTGTAGTTTTTACCCTGGTAGGTGAGCGCCAGGGTGTAGCCGTTTGCCTGGGCATCTGTTCCCAGGTTGATGCTTTGCACCTGGTTGATGTTGGCCACACCAGGGGTGATGGTGCGCAGTGTTGCGCTGGCGTTGACCAGTGCGGTGGTGTTGACGGTGATCTGGCTGGGGTTGCTGTTGGCCAGAGTGCCCGTAAAGCGGATGTCCAGCCCGATCAGTCCGGCGTTGGATTGGTCGGCGTTGTAGCTGACCTGTACATTGCCCGAACCAATGTTGGAGAGCTTGGCAAGCTGGGTCTGTACGTTCCTGGCCAGCGCAGCGCCGTCCTGGTTGTAGCTGATGTTGACGCTGGTCTGCCCGTTATAGCTCAGGGTGAAGCTGCCCGAAGGGGCCACCTGGCTGTTGCTCAGGTTCACGCTGAGCGCGCTCAGGTTGGCGCCACTGAGGGCTCCGCCAAACGTGACTTGATAGCCGCTGGCACCGGTGCCGCTGATCTCCACCGAGCCGTCGCTGCCCAAGGCCGTGTTGAGGGCGTAGCGCACAGTGGCCGCACTGGCTCCGTAGTTAATGGCAGTGGTGGTGTAGGTCTTGCTGCCTTGGCTCAAGCTGAGCGTAAAGTTGCCCGAGCCGCTGGCCTGGATGTCGATTTTTTGGATTTCAGACTGTGCCGCGCCCTGGCTCAAGGGAATGTAGGTGTAGCCGGTGCTCGAAGAGGCTTTGCTTCCCAGGTGAAACTGGAAGCCCGCCTCAGCCAGCGTCTGGCCAGCCAGCGCGCCCACAAAGCGCACGATGTAGCGGTCTCCCTTGCCGGTGTAACTGGTATCAAGCGTGACTTCAATATTGGCGGTGTTGACCACGTTGTTGGTCAAGCCCTTGTAGAGCGTGGCGTAGGCCGTGCGCATCTCGGTAATGGTAGTGGCGACGTTGCTGTCGCCACGGTACACCGCACGCACTTTGGTAGCCGGGCTGTTCATCAGGAACAGCTCGTATTCCTGGATAACTTTCTCAGCCTTGAAGATGACCGAATAGGCTGCCGAGGAGCCTGCGCCGCCGTTTTGTAGTTCGGTGACGACAGCTCTGGCTGTGCTGGTCACAGCCGCAGTGTCACCGGTGATACTCAGACGCTGGCGTTCACTCACCCCCGTGATGCCTGAAGTGGTCTGCGTGACCAGGCCATCCGCGACCAGGTACACGGTGTAGTTGCCCGGCACCGTCGGGCTGGTAAAGATGATCTCGTTGCTCTCGTTCACGCCGCCGATGCCCTGGCTGGCGGTGCCCACCGTGACAGTCACAGGCGCAGGTGCATTTTTGAGCGCTTGCAGGGTGATTTGCTTGACTTCGTTGACGCCGGCGTTGGCCGCCTGTAGCGTACTGACCGCCGCGCTGACGCTGGCGCCCTGGGCTGCAACAGTGATGCCGCTGATGGCTACGCCGCTCAATGCACCCATAAATTCAATGGTAAAGCCGCTGTAGCGGTCGCCGGTGATCTTGACGTTACCCGCACCGATGCCGTCCAGGCTCTCGAAACCGCTGACCAGTGCGGCCAGCATGGCCGTCGTGCTCATGGCTGGGGTGAGCGTGACAGCCGCCGTGTCTGCCGCGTAGCCAGTACCAGCGGCACGGCTCAGGGTGAGCGTGCCCACCAAGTCTGCGGGCAAGTCAAGTTTGAGTTGGGTGTTGACCTTGATGGTCTTGGCCGACTCCGCCGCCAGGGTGATGCCCTGGTTGATGTTGACCAGCAGGTTTTGCACTTGCAGGGTGAGCCCGTCGATGCCGACCACGGCCGCGCTGGCCGCCGTGGCTTGCAAGCTGGTAAAGCTGCGTTTTGTGTCTAGGGGGTCGCCAATCAGCGCCAACCCGAAGTTGACACTGCCCAGACTCAGACCCATGGCATCGGCGGCGAGTCTGCCCGCGCTGTCGTAGCCACCGTTAACACCGGCAAAGGCGTCAACGTTGTAGCCACCAATGGTGATCAGCTCAGCACTCTTGATGATGCTGCCATCCGATAAGGTCACGTCCTGGCTGCGCTGCTCAACCGCAAAGCCACCTTTGACGCTGAAGAACCCCATCAGGTCGATGTCCAGGTTGCCCGAGGCTTTGGTGACTTTGCCTTCGCTGCCTTCCAGGCTGAGGGTGAGGTTGCTGGTGTCGCTGGTCTTGATGGCCAGACTTGTCGCGTTGACTCCGGCGTAGTCAACGACTTTGTCGCCCACTTTGCCGGCCTTGTTGATCGCTACGGCCATGTCAGTGGCGGTGGCGGTGACGCGGTCGACGCCGACAAAGGAGACCGCGCCTGCGGTAGCTTGCAAGCTGGTCCAGGTGCGGGTCGCGTCTGCCCTGTCTGTCAGCAGCGCCAAGCCGAAGCTGGCGTTGTCGAGTTTGAGGCCTTTTTGGTCGGCACTGCCACCGTTCAAACCCACAAAGGCGCTGATGTTGCTGCCACCGATGGCCAGCAGGTCGGCATTGACGACATCGCCCGCAGTGGCCGCATCGGCACCGGTCAGGTGGATCGTTTTGCTGCTTTTCTCCAGCGAGATGAAGCCGCTTAACGTGACAAAGTTAAAGACGTTGAGCGCAAGATTGCCGCTGGCTCGGGTGAGTTGCCCCAAGGCACCATCGCTGTCCAGGGTGACCGTGACGCCAGGGCCAGCCAGGACTTCAAGCTGGCGAGCGCCGTGGTCCACCACCAAGTCTGCAGCACCACCGGTGCCGGCAATGCCGCGGTTGATCTCGACTCTGAGGTCGCTGGCACTGGCCGTGAAGTTATCGATGCCAACCATGCTGATAGCGCTGGCGCTGGCGCTGAGGGTACTAAAGCTGCGCGCTTTGGCCGTGCTGCCAGTGGGCAGTTGCTCTGTCATCAGGGCCAGGCCAAAGTCGACACCCGACAGGCTCAAGCCGATGGCGTTGGCACCGCCACCGTTGATGCCAGCAAAGGCTTGCAGGGCGCTGCCGCCTATGGTGAGCAAGTCGGTCTGGATTTTGGTGGGGGCTTTGGCCAGTGCCGGGTCGTCCGACAGGTTGCCGTCGTTGAGGAAGAAACTCTCGGTGCGCTTTTCGATAGCAAAGCCACCAGCGACTTGCAGGAAGCCAAAGGCGTCAAGCGTCAGGTTGGCACTGGCGCGCAGCAAGCGGCCTTGGGCCCCGTTCATGCTCAGATCCAACGTGCTGTTGATGCCGGTGGCCACACTCAGGGCGGTCTTGCGCTCGGTGGTGCTGCCAGTCTTCAAGCTGTAGTCCACCACGGCGCCATTTAACGTGTTGGCCCGGTTGACTTCTATTTGAATCGTGTCGGCACGGGCGGTGAGGCCGTCAACCCCTACCAAAGCGGCACTGGCAGCGCTGGCTTGCAGGCTGCTCCAACTGCGCGCTGGCGTGGTGGCGCCGCTGGCGAGTTGCTCGCTCATCAGGGCCAGACCGAAGTCAACGCCAGCGAGTTTCAGGCCAATTTGGTCGGCCGCTCCGGCATTCATGCCGGCAAAGGCGTTGAGCTTGCTCCCACCAATGCGCAGGACTTGCGCTTGCACGGTGCTGGCATCTGACAGGGTCAGAGTTTGCGCTGTACTGGCTTTTTCGATGGCGAATTCGCCTTCTAACTGCACGAAACCAAAGACGTCGAGTCTCAAATGGCCGCTGGCCTGGGTATATTGGCCACGCGCGCCGTCAAGCGATAGCGTCAGGTCGCTCGCTGGACCGGTGCGTACGCTCAGCGCCGTCTTGCCTGTGCTGTAGTCCACCACGCTGGTGTCGCTGGCTTGGCGGTTGGCGGCAATGGCCAAACTGCTCACAGCGATCGTCAGCTTGTCGATGCCAACGAATTCGGCGCTGCCGACTTGCGCTTGTAAGGTCGTCCACTTGCGTGCGATTTGCGCGGTTTGTCCAGTCGTGACTTGTTCCGTGAATAAGGCCAACCCAAGGTTGACATCGCTGAGCTGCAGACCAATGTCGCCCACGCCGACAAAAGCCTTGAGGCCATTGCCGCCCATCAGCAGCATGTCCACGTTCACCGGGGTGCTAGCTTCGTTGACGCTGGTGGTGGCTGCAATGTCGGCCAGGGTGATTTGACCGCTCTTTTTTTCAATCCCAAAGCCGCCAGAGGCGTTAACCAGACCAAAGATGTCAAGATTCAGGTTGCCGGTGGCGCGCGTCAGCACGCCCTCGCCTGCGTCCAAACTTAAGGTCAGACTGCTGGGGTTGGCAAACGTGCCAGTGTCGATCGCCAGGCTTTGGGCCTTGTAGTCGGCCAGGCTTCCATCGGTAGCGGCCCGGTTGATCGCAACGCTCAAGCTGTCGGCAGACACCGTCAAGCCGTCTACGCCATTCAATGCCGCGCTGCCTGCCGTGGCTTGCAAAGTCGTCCATTTGCGCATCGGCGTGCCGGCACTCTCCAAGCCCGTGCGTTGTTCTCCAGCTATCGCCAGGCCAAACTCAACACCCGAGAGGCTCAGCCCCGTCATCCCGCTTTTAACGCTGCCATCGGTATTGAAGCCGCCGCCCAGACCGGCATACGCGCTCAAGCCGCTGCCGCCCATCGTCAGCATGTCCACCGTGACCTGGCTGGCCGGTTTGAGCACCGTGCCATCCGCTGCAATCTGTGCATCGCCCAGCGTGATCTGCTGCGTACTCTTTTCCAACGCCAAATTGCCCTGCACCCCAAAGAAACCGCCAACCTCCAGCGTTAAATTGCCGCTGGCTTGCAATAAGTTGCCTTTTGCACCGTCCATGGTCAGGTTGAGCGTTTTACCCGCAAGCGTGATACCTGCCGCGTGAGCACCGGAGAAGTCCGCCACGCGCTGTCCGGTGGATGCTTTGTTGTAGGTGAGTGCCAATGCATTCGCCGCCAATGTGACCCCGCTGAGCCCCGACAGAGTTGCCCCACCCATGGTGCCTGACAGGCTTGTCCATCGGTTGGCCGCATTGGCAACATCAGAAAAAAGACCCAGTACAAATTCGAGACCAGTGGTGCTGAAGCCAACAAAATCAGTTTGACCAAGGTTGACCCCAACCGCTGCTGACAAACCGGTACCCGCCACCCACAGTTGATTGGCCGAGCGTGTCGTTCCGTCTGCCAGGTTCAGTGTGGCAGGTTGCCCATCCCAACGCACCGCGAGTGCACCGGAAGCCTGAACAAAACCCGCCAATGACAACTCGGCTCCCACGATTGACACCTCACGGCTACCCGCCGTGAGTGCATTGCCATAGGTGTAAGTTTGGCCCGCTGCCGAAATAGAAACGCCACTCGCATCGGCGGCGGTGTCATTGAGCCGCAGCGTGATCTGACTGGCAGACAGTGAAATGTCTTCGCCCAGCGCGGCACTGACGGCGCCACGGGCTTCCAGCACGCGGCCGGCCGTCGAGATGGATAAACCCAGGCTGGCCTGCTGTACGCCAATGTAGAACGTGCCCGCAGCCACCCGAGCCGATGCACCTTGCGCCACCACGCGCATGGTGTTGGCACCAGTATCTTTTTCAAAAGCAAAATCGCCCGCCACGCTCAATCCGGTTCCGAGCGAGGCAGACAACCCCAAAACACTGACCGCCTGCAAACTGCTGGAGGCAGCTACATCCGCAAATGTATAGCTGAAGTTGCCGGCAAAACTGAGCGTACGGCCGGTTTGCAGCACGCCGGTGCGATTGATCATCACACGGGCAAGCTCGGCACTCACGCTGGCAAACCCACCGCCAACCAGCGATAAGCTCCCGCTGGCCTCAAATGCCAGCCCGCTGCTGCCTGAGATCAGGCCGAACGCACCATTGCTGATGCCGACAGACATGCCACCTGCCGACAAGCTGGCCGAGACACCCTGGCCAGCCATCTGAAAATCAGTCCCCAGCGCAGACACGCCCACGGCGGCACTCAGCGAGACATCCCCTACCGAACCAGCCAGGGTGCCAGAGACGAGCAAATACTGCCCCGCCGCACCATTTGCATTGAAGATGCTTGTACCTACGCTAATGGCTTTTGTGCTGAGGTCCAGCAGGCCGGGCTTGGCTCCACCGGCCAAATTGCCATAAGCAAGGTTAAGGTCCAGGGCCAAATTTGTACCGGCCAGGCTGAGCCCCGACACACCACTGACGCTGGCACTGCCTACACGGCCCTTGCCCAGCACCCACCCATAGGCAGCTCCTGCGGTGTCGGCCTGAACAAAGGCCATGTCCAAATTCAGACCGTCGAGGGTTAGCCCGCTTCCTGACACACCCATAAACCCACTGACGTTACTGGCACGAAGTTTCCAGACATTGGTGGTTAAGGCAATACCGCCCACCGGGGTGTAGCTTTGTCCAGCGTCATAAGCCAGCGAAAACTCTCCTTGCGCCTTCAGATTGCCACCAAGATCCAAACCGCCCGTAAACGTGACCGGCGCTACATCATTGAAATAGTTGACGTTAAGCCACTGCCCGATTTTGTCGGTTGGCTCAGCACTCAGAGCCGTCAAGACGTAGTCAATGGATGGCGAAAGAGTGCGGGCGGTCAATGTCAGGCTGGTCGCGCCCTGGGTGACTTCAAAAAATACGCCATCACTGGTTTTTAGCAAACCGGTGCCCGTATTGAACTTTCCCGTGACAGAACCATAGTTCATAACGCTGAACGTTTGGCCATCAACCGGCTTATAGCCACCCCAAAGCGCCACTGACAAGGTGCCATCAAGTGCCGCAGCACCACTGACGTTTAATTGGTCGTAGTGGCCGTCGCCGGTGCCGGCGGTTGTTCCGCCAAGTTCAATCAACAAGACTCCACTGGCATCTTGCGTGTAGCTACCAGTGATATTTTGTACCCCGGGTGAATACCCCGGGCTGACCAAACCTGTGTTGACCAGATTCACATCCAAAGAACCACTGCCACCCAGAATCTCATTGGCCGCCACACGCACACTTGCATCCAGAAAACCAAGCCTGTTTGCCATTTGACCCACGTCAAACAAAACGGCATCGACAGGAAACGTAGACGCTGACGCGTTCGCCGCCGGATTGGAAAGCAGACGCGCCATAAGTGGCACTGAAATGGAAGAGGCATTCGCTTCCTGCGACGCAGCATAAGCTTGAGTAATGCTCTCAATATCGTATCGGTTCTGCGGCAGGGCAATCACCATGGGCGAAAACACCGGATCCGCAGACAACAAAATGCGCGGTTCCAAAGCCTCAATTCGAAACGCGTCACGACGTACAGCATTTGCAATACGTGAAACGACAAATTTTTTCAACGTTTTCATCTTTGAGACTCAGTGAGCTTTGATATATGGCGAAAGACTACTTAAACAGTGTGCAGCCTACAAAGTGTAAACATTTGTGTGGGGTTGTGCCAGTGGGTAAGCAAAATCTAGTCAAAAAAGTAGGCAGTGAGTTTCTCCCAAGGTTTAAATCTAGCCCTGGAAAAGAAATTTGTGCGCAATCACTACAGCGAGCAGTTCAAACAGCAGGCGGTCAAATGCGTTTTGAGTCACCCTGAGCAATCCGTGACCAGCACAGCCGTCAACCCCATTGCGTTATACACAAGTCAAAAACTCTTTATAAATCAATCACTTACAAGCGACACAAAATTGAGCAATGGGACAGTTGCGGATTACGAGAGC
>JAYVPR010000072.1:0-2570 GCA_043757245.1 Polaromonas sp.
ACGTTCAGCAAGATTTTTTGAAAAGCAGTCAGAACCAAGTCAAAAGCGGGGGACGACAACACCAGGCCCTGAACTTTGCCGGGGTTTGACGCCACCAGGCGTGCAGCCAGTAAGCCGCCTAGGCTATGCCCCAGCAAAATCAGCGGTGTGTTCGGGTGCAGACGCGCCCGCGTGCTCTCCAGCACAGCCGCCAGGTCGTCCAGCAGACGGGTGTCGCAGGGCAGGCCGCCACGCACACCGCCGGATTCGCCGTGCCCATACTGGTCATAGCCGCGCACGGCAAAGCCCAAGGCGTTGAGCCGCTGGGCCAGTGCGTCGTAGCGCCGGGCGTGTTCGCCCAGGCCATGCACCAGCAAGACCACACCACGCAGTGGTTGATCGTCTGACAAGGGCCAGTCCTGAAGTAAGAGCTTGTCGCCGTCCAGGGCGACAAAGGTGGAAAGGGTTGATTTCGTCACGATTTCGATTTTCTTGACGACCACCAAGGGGCTACCGGGTGTTTCGCGGATGGCATAGGGGTAAAATGAGGCCTGAAGATGTTGAAATCTTTTCGAAATACCGGTTCATTTGTCAGGCAAAGCCTTTTGCTGCGCTTGGCCGTTATCCAAATTTTGCTCTATTTGTTGGTGGGTGGCTTGGCGGCGTTTTCGCTCTACCAAAGCCGACTCCAATACGAACATAGTGCGGCGATCAATAGCCAGAATTTGGCGCAGTTTGTGCAAACCGACGTTGGTGCCTCGGTGCGCCTGATCGACGTGACTTTGCTCAATATTGCAAGTGAATTTCAGCGGCAAGAAAAGGAAGGGTGCGCCTCCGTGGCGGCCCTGAACGACTTCATTGAAGCGCAGCGACAGCAGCATTCCGCCATGGATGGCATCCAGGTGGCGAATGTGCAAGGTTGGCTGACGCACGGCACCGGCGTCCTGGACAACACCCGGGTGAGCGTTGCGGATCGACCGCACTTCCAGCGTCTGAGAGACGAGCCGACGCTGGGCCTGCTGATCACAAAGCCCACTGTGACCCGGGTCGGTGGCAACCCCGCCCTTTTCCTGGCCCGAGCTGTTCGGCATGTCGATGGCGCTTTTGCGGGTGTTGTGCTGGTCACCGTGCCTGTCACCTACTTCACGGCCCGGCTTTCGACACTTCAAATCGGGCCGCACGGCACCTTCGTTCTTTTTGATGATGATTTCGGGTTGGTGGCACGGGTGCCGGAGCGCCCGGGCGATGCGGACCTGCTCGGTCAAAAGATTCGGGCGCCCCAAATCGTGGCTTTCATGGCGCAAGGGCGGACTGAGGGCATCTACACCAATCGTTCCACCTTTGACGACCTGGAACGCATCGGCGCTTACCGCAAAATTGCGATCACGCCCTTTAATGTCTCTATCGGTTTGGCCGCTACCGATTACTTGGCCCCTTGGTACGGTGAAGCCCTCAAAACCAGCGCATTGTTCGCTGTTTTTATCGTGGTCACGCTGTTGATGTCGGTGTTCATCTACCGCGCCTGGCAGCGTCAGGCTGCCGCCGTACAGGCCCTGCAAGAGAGCAACCAAACCTTGGCCTCAGAAAAGCAGTTCAGCCAGGCCATCATTGCCAGCTCACCTTCAGCCATCTTCACGCGGGACCCCCAGGGCCGCGTCACGTCCTGGAACCCGGCGGCTGAAAAATTTTATGGCTGGACGGCCGAAGAAGCCATGGGCAAACCCCTGCAAACCCTGCCTGCGGATAGGAAAAACGAGTCTGACGCCTTGCGCCAGCGCGTCATGATGGGCGAGCACATTCTGGATCTGGAGCTGCAACGCCTGCACCGCGATGGCCGCTTAAAACAGATCAGCACCACCTTGACGCCCTTGAAAGATGCAGCGGGTCACATCAGCGGTTACCTGGCCATGGTCAGCGACATCACCGAGCGCAAAGCGGCGGAGCAACGAATTGAATTCATGGCCTACCATGATCTGCTGACCGGTCTGCCCAATCGCTTGCTCTTGCAAAACCGGTTTTCACAGGCCATGGCTTTCGCCGACCGCGCACACACCCAGGTGGTCTTGCTGTTTTTGGATCTGGACAATTTCAAAACCGTCAATGACTCGCTCGGGCACGCCATTGGCGATCTTTTTTTGAAGGAGGTCGCCACCCGGTTGACCGATGGCCTGCGTGAAACCGACACCATCTGCCGCCAAGGTGGGGACGAGTTCTTGATGGTGCTGTCCAACCAGCACCACGCCGATGAAATCACGCCCGTCTTGAACAAGCTGCTGGCGAAAGTGTCTGCCGTGTTCAAGCTGGACGGGCATGAGCTTTCGACCAGCGCGTCCATCGGCATTTCCATTTACCCTGACGATGGCAAAGACTTTGAGACCTTGCTCCAAAAGGCCGACACCGCCATGTACCAAGCCAAAGAGGCCGGACGCAATAGTTACCGTTTCTTTGATGAGCAGATGAACCTACAGGCTGCAGACCACCTCTATCTTAAGAACGGCTTGCGCAAAGCCGTTGAGCGCCAGGAGCTTGTGCTGCACTACCAGCCGCAGATCGAACTGGCCACAAGGCGAGTGGTCGGGGTGGAGGCACTG
>JAYVPR010000073.1:0-2563 GCA_043757245.1 Polaromonas sp.
GTGCTGCGCAGGGTCAAAAACACACCGCCTGGACCCGGGAGCGGGCGCAGGCGCAGGCGGTGGAGTGCTGATAGCCGGACTGTAAACCGGCCGCGCAGGGCGGCCAGGCGCGTTTACTTCTTCATGCGAACTTCAGAGGCCTTCTTCTGGTCTTCGGGGTAGGCGTAGACGACCTTGCCACCCTTGACTTCGCCGAACACCGGAATGTTTGCAGTGATCGCGTCGTGGTCGGTCTTCGAGAACGGCTTGTTGTACGTCGTCACAACGCCTTCAACGGGGGTCTTCAAGTTCTCGAGCGCTTCACGGATTTTGGAACCGTCGGTTGAATTGGCCTGCTTGATTGCCGCCGCCAGCAAATAGATCGAGTCATAACCTTGTGCAGCCGACACAGGTGAGTCGATACGTGCATTCTTCGGGTTGAAGGTTCTCAGGTAATTGATGATGAAGGACTGGCGCTTGGGCGTGGTGGGCTCTTGAATAAAAGTTTGCGGCATGCGCGCACCTTCGCCACCGGGGCCAGCGTTGTCAATGTAGTTGGCCATCGACAGTGTCCAGCTGCCGATCATGGGCACTTTCCAGCCAAGCTTGGTCATGCCGTTGGCAATTTGTGCCAGCTCAGGACCAATGCCGTAGGTCAGCACGGCTTCAGCGCCAGCCGATTTGGCTTTGAGCAGCTGCGCCGTCATGTCCACGTCCTTGATGTTGAACTTTTCAACGGCGACCGCTGTGATGCCCTTGGCTTTCAGCGCGGTTTCTAGGTCAGCACGACCGAGCTGGCCATAGTTGGTAGAGTCGGCCAAAATCGCGACCTTTTTAAAACCCCGGCGGGTGATAGCTTCTTCAACAATCATGGGCGCCTGGATGTTGTCATGGGCGGCATTGCGGAAGATGTAGTTTTCTTTTTGCTCAGGAAACTGCTTGGTCACGATAGAGCCGGTAGCCACGTTGTTCATCACCGGAATTTTGGCTTCCTGGAAGAAACGCTGTGACGCGAGTGCCACGCCGGTGTTGATGTAACCAACCGCTGCGGTTACTTTTTCTTTGCTGATAAGTTCTTGCGCAATTTGCACACCGCGCTCATTTTTAGCTTCGTCGTCACGCTCAACAATTAACAACTGACGACCAATCACGCCGCCGGATTTGTTGATTTCGTCCACGGCCAGCTTTACGCCATCACGCATGCTGACGCCCATCGAAGACGATCCGCCAGTGAACGGGCCGGTTACGCCAATTTTGATCGGGTCAGCTGCCACAGCCAAGCCGGCCATGCTGAATACAGCAGATGCAATGGCGGCTTGCGCTGCCAGCTTTACGAAACGATAGGTCATGAGATGTCTCCAGAGTTAATTAAATGAGTGTCACGTCGCGCAAGTCAACCGCTCTTACGGCGTCAAGGCACATGGTCTCGAGTTTCGATGCCTGATGACAACCCTCTAATTTATCCTACTGATTCCAATTTCGCCTCCATTTTTATCGCGCCGACAGGAAAGCGTCAGGGTGCGGCTTGAAGTTTTTTTTGCGATTTACAAAACATTTCATCGGAGACCACAGCGTACCCGGCAAACCCCGGGTAAACCCGTACAAACCCGTACAAAAGCGAATTACGACGTGCAAATTTAGCCAATAATCAGTTGACGTTTACGTAAACGTAATATCATGCTGGTAGCGCCTAGACGTAGCCACAAAGACAACCCTACAACCCTTTTCGCAGGACACCCGATGACAGACCTTTCAGCTGAATACAAGGCTCTCGCCAGCTACCGCCCATCGCACAAGGTGCGCTTTGTCACCGCCGCATCTCTGTTCGACGGGCACGATGCAGCCATCAACATCATGCGGCGTATTTTGCAAAGCATGGGCGCGGAGGTCATCCACTTAGGCCACAACCGCAGCGTCGATGAAGTGGTGACCGCCGCGCTGCAGGAGGACGCTCAGGGCATCGCCATCAGCAGCTACCAGGGTGGGCATGTCGAGTACTTCAAGTACATGGTGGACCTGCTCAAAAGTCGGGGTGGCGAGCATATTCAAGTATTTGGCGGCGGCGGCGGCGTGATTGTGCCGCCCGAAATTCGCGAGTTGCATGCTTACGGCGTCACGCGAATCTACAGCCCCGAGGACGGCCAAAAGATGGGCCTGGCCGGGATGATCGGCGAGATGGTGATGCGCTGCGACAAAGACTTGACCGGCTTTGCACCGGCTGACGTCAAAGCAGTTACTGGGCACACTGAAGCCGCCTGGCGGGCGCTGGCGCAGCTCATCACAGCACTGGAAAACGACACCGTAAAAGAGGCTGTGGCTCAACAAATACGTGCGCAGGCAGCTATTAAAAAGATACCGGTTTTAGGTATTACCGGAACCGGCGGTGCTGGCAAGTCGTCATTGACCGATGAGCTGATTCGCCGCCTGCGGCTGGATCAAAACGATGCGCTGCGCATTGCCGTGATTTCGATTGACCCGTCACGGCGCAAAAGCGGTGGCGCATTACTCGGCGACCGGATCCGCATGAACGCGATAAATCCGTGGTCCGCCGGACCCCGCGTCTTCATGCGCAGTTTGGCCACAC
>JAYVPR010000074.1:0-9424 GCA_043757245.1 Polaromonas sp.
GTTTCCGTTCGGGCTGAGCCTGTCGAAGCCTGGCTAGCACAGGGAAACCCTTCGACCAAGCTCAGGGCGAACGGATAAAGGAATTCAGACTTCACAAGGTCGGATCAACAATACTATAGCGTCGGGTAGTCGGTATAACCTTCGGGCCCACCGCCGTACCAGGTTTTTTGGTTACCCTGGTTAAAGGGGCCGCCCTGTTTCAAGCGCGCCACCAGGTCGGGATTGGCGATGTAGAGTTTGCCAAAGGCCACCAGGTCATCACCGTGCTTCACGGCGTTTTCTGCCAGCGCCTGGTCGTAGCCGTTATTCACCATCCAGGCAGCTTTGCCGCCGGCTTTGCGGTAGGCGGCTTTAAGCGCGACATAGTCAAACGGACGATCAGGCAACTCGCGCGGGCCGCCAGTTGCGCCTTCGATGATATGGATGTAGGCCAGGTTCATGCTTGCCAGTTCGCGTACGACAAAGTCAAACAGCGGCTGCGGGTCTGCGTCCACCACATCATTGGCCGGGGTGACGGGCGACAGCCGTATACCGGTGCGGCCACCACCGACGGCAGCTGTCACGGCGCGGGTCACTTCCAGCAGCAGCCGGGCACGGTTTTCAATCGAGCCGCCGTAGTCGTCTTCTCGCAGGTTTGCGCCGGTTTTTAAAAACTGGTCGAGCAGGTAGCCGTTGGCTGCGTGAATCTCAACCCCGTCAAAGCCAGCCGTTTCAACCGCGTTGCGCGCTGCCGCCTGATAGCTGTGAACCAGGTCAGGCAGCTCTTCGGACTTGAGGGCGCGCGGTTCTGAGGTTTCGACAAAAACAGCTTTACCTTCGCGAATCAACACGGTTTTGGTTTTGGCCGTGATGGCTGAGGGCGCAACTGGCTTGCCGTTGTCGGGTTGCAAATGGGTGTGTGACACGCGGCCCACATGCCACAACTGCACCACAATTTTGCCGCCTGCGGCATGCACATCGGCGGTAACTTTTTTCCATGCATCCAGCTGCTCTGTGCCGTACAGGCCGGGCACGTCTGAGTAGCCTTGACCCTGCTGGCTGATGGCGGTGGCTTCGGTAATCACCAGCCCCGCACTGGCGCGCTGCGTGTAGTAAGTGGCCGCAAAAGGGCCAGGCACAGCGCCAGGCGAGCGGTTGCGCGTGAGCGGCGCCATGACGATGCGGTTGGCCAGCTGCAAGTCACCTGCGGTGACGGTATCGAATAAGGTGGGCATGAAACAGCTTTCAAAAAAAAGATATTTTAGTTTGGCGGAAAACCAATGAGCCTGTGCAAGACAGGCTGCTGGATTTGTGTCAATTAAGTGCACTGAAGCGTAAAAATTTGGCAAAGATTGCCAAAATGCTAAGATTCTAATCATGACTACCATGAACATTTCACTGCCCGACAGCCTGAAAGCGTATGTTGATACGCTGGTTCAAACGGAGGGCTACGGCACGTCCAGCGAATACATGCGCGAGTTGATTCGGCGGGATCAGGATAAGCGCCAATTCAAGGCGCATTTGCTGGTTGGCATGCAGTCGGGCGTTGAGGGTGCTATGGATGCCGATTTCTTTAACACCTTGCGTCAGAAGGCAGCCGCCCATAAGCGCGCTTGAAGCCCGTTTTACGCAGCCCACAGGCGCAGGCAGACATCGAAGACGCGCTTGACGACTATCAGCTTGAAGCGCCGCACATGGCGAACGTATTCTTGGACGCACTCGAAAAAGCCGTTACGCACATTCAGCGCGCACCTAGCACGGGTTCACCCCGTTACGCGCAAGAGTTGGGCTTGTCTGGCCTCAAGTTTTGGGGCTTGCACAAGTTCCCTTTTAGCCTGTTTTACATCGAGCAAGCTGACAAGCTGTGGGTGATTCGTCTGGTACACATGAGCCGGGACATTCCGGCATCATTGCAAGACTGACACCTAACATCAAATTGACCAGGGTGTTCGTCTTCTAACCAAACCCCCTCGGCCTCACCCAAACCATCAAATTCAGCTTCTTCAATTTGAGCCATTTCGACCGGCTCATCCCGCTCCCATGCCAGTGCAGCAGTGCTGACTCGGCCCATGATTTCAGGCCGTTCAGGCAAGCTGCCACGCCCAAGCAATGCGCCTATCATTGCCTCGCGCACAAAGGGCGACAAAGCCACACCCGCGTGGGTAGCCATGCACGCGCAGGTCATCGCGCATCTGCTGACTGACCCACACCTTGAAGGCCACCGTGTTTTTGCCCAGCTGCGGCACCAGGTAAATCCAGCGGCCAGCGTTTCGGTCAACGCCCGTGAGGGCGAACATGGGCTGATGAAAATCTTGTCGCTCATCCCGGATTTTCTGCGCCAGCACTGCCACGCTTCCATAGATATACGTCGTCAGCTGAAGTCGCACCCAGTTTGACTGACTGACGCCTTCATAGTCGGCCAGCCATTTCATGGTTTGCGCAACACGCTCTGGCAGCCAGATTTTGATGGCGATACCGTGGCTGGCCAGCCTGGACATGTCGGGTACCTGCCGCAATGCCGCAGCGAGAGCCATGTGCTGATCAGCTTTCGGACATGGGGCACAGACAAGTCTGTCGGCCTGGCAAGTATGGAGCGGCGCGGCAACAACTGGGCCGTTAAACAGGTGGCGGGGCCGTGTAACCAGTCACCCAGCTTTAAGCTGAATGAGCTGGCCAAACAAGCCGCTCTATGGGTGCGCTACCATCACAGCCAACGCCCGGAAGCAGCACGCCAGCTGCGGCCGGTAGCCAACACCAACAAGATCAGCAGCGAGATCACCGACGTGCACATTTTGTTCATAGACCCATGCCACCCAACGCCTTGAAACCCACACCATGAACCTGCCCGACCAAGGCCTGCAACTCGGCTGGACAGGCAAAACCGCCGCCCAGCGCGTGGCCCGCCAAACCCCTTTTCATGCGCTAGAGCCCGTCAGCAGCCACGGCACACCGGGCAGCGGTAACCTGCTGGTGCAGGGCGACAACCTGCTGGCGCTCAAGGCGCTGCTGCCGTTTTACAAAGGCCGGGTGAAATGCGTGTTTATTGACCCGCCATACAACACCGGCAGCGCGTTTGAGCACTACGATGACAAGCTGGAACATTCGCAGTGGCTCTCGATGATGTATCCGAGGCTGATGTTGTTACACGACTTATTGAGCGAGGACGGCTTCATAGTGTTTCACATCGATGATGCGGAAAGCCACTACGCAAAGGTATTACTTGATGAAATTTTTGGCCGTGGCAATTACCAAACTTCAATTTACGTACAAGTACGGTACACGTCCAAGACCTTAAAAACGGACATGGCTTATCACAAGCAAATTGAGCAGGCATTGGTTTACAGGCGTTCGTGGAGCGCCAAGCCGTACAAACCTTCAATTAAAAAAGAAGGCTTCGAAAAATTTAACTTTGACATTACCGAATTAGCACAAGGACGCCAAACAACACTAGGCGGCAAGGCGACGCAGATTTTTAAACCGGGTGAATATGAAATAAAAAAAGTTGGTGGCCATGTGAACGGGTTGAAAGAAATTTGGGCGACTGGCTCGATTCTTGATGGCAATTCTTCCGGGCGTTTTTTCAGGGATTACTTAGCGGGTCGGATTGATGAGGATGGCGTTGGCGCGCTGTACAAAGTAGCTGATATTGGCGACGACGGGCTCGGATATCGCTATCTAACAGGACCAAAGAAAGTTACTGCCACGAAAGGAAAGTATTTCCAAGGCGTACCGATGGAAAAGCGCAGCTTAGAAGTTCAAGATGCAGAGCTACCAATTGAAAACTTCTATGACTTTTCGCCTCAATTTGGGAATTGTCGAAATGAGGGAGGGGTAGATTTCCGTTCAGGGAAAAAGCCTGAGGCTTATATTAAAAAAATGTTAGATCTCTTCTCAGCACCTGGCGATCTGATTTTGGATTCTTTTTTGGGTTCAGGTTCTACAGCAGCAGTGGCGCATAAAACTGGACGCAAGTACATAGGCATTGAGATGAAAGACCAAGCCAATACACATTGCGTGCCTAGATTGATCAGCGTCATTGACGGGGATAAAACTGGTGTAAGCGCAGAGGTCAGCTGGCAGGGCGGTGGCGGCTTTCAGTTTATGCGGCTGGGCCCAGCGGTTTTTACCGCGCAAAGGCGCATTGCACCTGACGTGAGTTTTGCTGCATTGGCAGCGCTGGTATGGCATGCAGAAACCGGGCAACCGGCTGACCATGCGCTTGGCACGGCGTTGCTGGGTGTGCATGCAGGCACGGCCTGCTTCCTGTTGTACAACGGCGTGCTGGGCGACAAGCGGCCCGAGGCGGGCAATGTGCTGACTGAAGCGGTTTATCGCCATCTGATGGCCACGCACCCCCACATGGGCCCTGCCGTGGTGTACGGTGAAGCCACCAACATGGGGCCCGCCCGCCGCGCGGCCTTGCGGCTGACCTTCAAGCAACTGCCGTATGACTTGAAGCAACTTCAAAGCGGAGTTTTGTAACCATGCACGCCTTGACGCTTAAAAATTACCAAACTGAAACGCTGGCGGCACTTGAATCGTTTTTGCAGCTTTCAACTAACGCAAGCGTGGCAGATGCCTATGCCCAAACGCTGGCTGTGCAGCAGCGGCGTGTGAGCACCCGGCCCGGTGACGGCGGCGAAGCGCCCTACCGAGATTCATTTGCCAAGGCTGAAGGTGCAAAGCCAGGCGTACCGCATGTGTGCCTTCGCATCCCGACCGGGGGCGGCAAAACCATTCTGGGCGCGCACGCTGTGGGCAGCGCAGCACGCACGCTGGGGCCGCAGCAACTGTGGGGCGCTCGTCCAGTGGTGCTGTGGCTCACGCTGACCGACATGGTGCGCCGCCAAACGCTGGACGCGCTGCAACAGCCCGGCCACCCGTATGCGTTGGCACTTAGAGAACACTTTGGCACTGACGTGACGGTGCTGGAACTGGAGCAGTTTGCCAGCCTGTCACCAGACGACTGGGGCCACAAAACCGTGGTGCTGGTGGCGACCATTCAGGCCTTTCGTGTCAACAGCACCTTGCAGCGCCTGGTGTATGCGTACGACGATGAACTGGTCAAACATTTTGTGCGGCTAAACCGTGACGCGCCGCAAAGCTTTCAAGGGCTGGAGCTGTTAACCGCCAAAGACGTGAACCGCCACCAAGGCGACCCACTGACCGCAGTTGATATTGGCAGGCCGAAGGCCTCGCTGGCTAACCTGCTTTACGCGCTGCGCCCAGTGGTGATTGTTGACGAGGCGCACAACACGCAGTCTGAGACCAGCTTTAAAACGCTGGCCCGCTTTAACCCGGCCTGCATCATTGAGCTAACAGCCACCCCGCTGCTAGACACCAATGTGCTGCACCGCGTGAGCGCCTGGCAGCTCAAGCAGGCCGAGATGATCAAGCTGCCGGTGGTGCTGGTACACCACCAGGGTGACTGGCGTGATGTGGTGCGCGATGCGCGCCTGCAGCGCGACAAGCTGGAGGCACTGGCCAAGTTTGAGCCGCAACACATTCGCCCCATCATGCTGCTGCAGGCGCAAGATGCAACCGGTACGGTCACCCCCGAGCTGCTGAAAAAGCATCTGACTGGCGTGGAGCACATCCCTGCAGATCAAATTGCCATTGCAACTGGCACAGTGAGAGAGCTAAAAGGCGTGAACCTGATGGCCAAAGACTGTGCCATTCGTTACGTAATCACGGTTGAGGCGCTCAAAGAAGGCTGGGACTGCCCTTTTGCCTATATTTTGTGCTCCATGCAAAGCGTGAAAAGTGGCAAAGATGTAGAGCAACTGCTGGGCCGCGTGCTGCGCATGCCGTATGCCCAAAGGCGGGTGAATGAAGAGCTGAACCGTGCTTGGGCCTTTGTGGTGTCGCCCGACTTTCAGGCCGAGGCCATGGCGTTGCGCGACCAGATGGTGACCGGCATGGGCTTTAACGCGATGGAAGCAGCCCAAGCCGTGCTGCCGACTACCGAGCCACTGTTTGACCACGGCCCTGACCTGTTTAACCAAACACAAGTGCGGCCAACCGATTTGGTGATCACGCTGCCTGCTGCGCTCGACATGCGGGGTGTACCGCTGCCCGCCACCGCCCGGCTGGTGCAGCACGGCGACTATGTGCAGGTGATTTGCCGCAACGACGTGTCGCCTGGCGATGCCGCTGCCCTGGTGGCTGCCCTGCCCAAGGTACATCAGGCAAAAGTAGCTCAATCGATTGCTGACCACAACGCGATGGTGACCATGCTGCAAGCAGCCAGTACCCAACGCATTCCGTTTGCGCCCCTGCCGCAAATGGTGATGCTGTTTGACGGCGCGTGGCAGTTGGTTGAAAGCCAGACGCTGGAAAACCTAGCGGGCTTTAGTTTGCTGGGTGAGGCAGTCACTGGCTTGCCAGCCTACGATCCACAAGACCTGGCACGGCTGGCGACACTGGACATCACTGACAAGCAAAAAATACAGATTGAGCTGGAAAGCAAGCAACTGGCACTGGACGGCGTCAGCACCGCCATCACCGAGCTGGACTTGCTGGCTGACCTGGCCAACGCGGTACGCACTGAATACACTGTGCCGGGTGAACTGGACGGCTACCTGGCGCGGGTGCTCAAGCACTTGCAACGCGATCCCAAACACACACTGACCAGCCTGGTGCGGCACAAGCGCGAGTTGGCAAAGGCCATATCAACCGACATCGCCGTGCGCGTTGCCAAAGCGCGCAAGCAAGGTTTTGGCGCTGCGATGGCGCTGGACATGTTCAGCGAGCCGCCTGCCGGCTCTGGTTTCAGGCATGAGTTCATCTTTCACCCTGATCGTTACCCTGCGCGACCACCCTACTACGAAGGTCCTGTGCGATTTAAAAAGCACTATTACCCGCTGGTGCATGACCTGAAAAGCAGTGGTGAAGAGTATGAATGCGCACTGGCCATTGACGGCCTGCCAGAGGTTGACAAA
Organism: Polaromonas sp.; assembly: GCA_043757245.1. Taxonomy (GTDB): domain Bacteria; phylum Pseudomonadota; class Gammaproteobacteria; order Burkholderiales; family Burkholderiaceae_C; genus Polaromonas. The sequence goes on from JAYVPR010000074.1 coordinate 6,921, forward strand.
TGGGTACGCAATATCGAGAAAGATCGGCTGAATTCCTTTTGGCTGCCCACGTCCACCGATTATTTTTACCCTGACTTTGTTTGCCAGTTGAACGGTGGCCGCTTGCTGGTGGTGGAATACAAAGGCGGATTTTTAACGACCGCTGACGATGCGGTCGAAAAAGAAGCTATTGGCAAACGCTGGGCAGCTATCAGTCAAAACGGGAGGTGCATTTTTGTGCAGGTCAGCAAGGGTGACCCGCTGGGGCGCAGCTTGGAAACCCAGTTGCGTGACGCGTTGAAGGCGGGTTAATAAGTCAGGGGCTCAGCAGTCTGGTTGGCAGCCCCTGCGCCTTCAACAGGCCAACCGCCTTTTTGTCGAAAGATACAAACGTGTCGCCGCCCAGCCAGCGCCCTTCAAAAGCGATCACGCCGTCTGCAAAGTCGCCCCCGGCTTCCAGCATGGCCAAGCCGGCTTCAACAGCAGGCCGGTTGACCTGCACATTGGCGGCAGATGTCAGCGCCCGAATGGCGCTGGCCACATCCTGCGGCTTGAAGTCATAAACCCGCAACAAAACCCATACGAACTCGCACAGGCCCGGCAGTGTGACGGCAATTTTGTCGGCCTCCATCAGGGCCTTGGTCGCGATGCTGGCTTGTGCTGCGTCGTCGCGCACCACAGCACGAATCAAGACATTCGTATCTGCCGTGATGTTCAAGCTTTATCGCCCGATGGCGTCGCCCACGCTTGTGAGGCGGCCTCATTGATTTCAGCCAGTGTTGCTTTTTTTCGCGACTTGCCTGCCAGCAGCCCAACAAAACCTTCAATGCCATGCGCTGGCTGCGCGGCCTTGAGCAAACCACGACCCCCCGGCAACAAATCCAGCTCGATTTTTTCACCTGGTTGAATGCCCAGATGCTGCAACACTTCTTTTCTGAAAGTGACTTGCCCGCGCGAGGTGATGGTCAATGTGGTCATGATGCTGTGCCTTAGCTCTGTGATTCGCAAAGGTAATGCAAAAATGCCTTACTGTCAATCCGTGTCCGTGCCGTCAGTCAGTTGGTGGGTTTTGGTGGCGTTGCGGCAGGCTCTGCGGGCATTGCCAAAATTCTTTTCGGGCTATTTTTGATTTTGGCCGTGATTTTCGTGGTGCTGGCCGCCTTGGGCGTGGGTGCAGTGAAAAAAGCCTTGAAATAAGGTAACTACTCAGGTCGTTTTGTCTTGTTCCCTCCCCTTCTGGGGGGGGGTTAGGGTGGGGGCAAGTGCAGAAACAGTGCCAGCATCGTGCGTGCCCCCCTACTCCTTCCCCCGGAAGGGGAAGGAGTAGGGGGCTGAGTAGTTACGAAATAAGACACCCATTCAAGGCATCCATATTTCCATGCACACCGCCACGATTGATTTGCAGCTTGACTACGAGGTCACGCATCCTGCTCATTTTCTATTCAACAGCTGCGGATGTCCGTATTTATGGGGCTATCAAGTCTTATAACTCTCATCCAAACGGTCCAGCTTGCGGATCAACGACGGCCAGACAAACGCGCCGCCTAACCCGCCCGTTTGCACCCGCATGGCCTCAGCCACGCCTTTGACGATCAGCGGGTTGACCTGTGTCAGCGCAGCGCCGCCCGACTGCGCGTCGATCTGAATGCGGCAGGTGTTCTCAAACGTGTACATGCTTAAAAACGCATCAGCAATGGTTTTGCCCACCACCAGCAGGCCGTGGTTGCGCAGCATCAAAAAGTTGGCCGCGCCCAGGTCGGCTTGCAGGCGCGGCTTTTCTTCATCTCTAAAGGCTACGCCTTCGTAGGCGTGATACGCCAGCGAGGCCAGTACAAACGTCGACTGCTGGCTGATCGGCAGCACGCCCGCTGTTTGCGCACTGACGGCCACGCCGGCCCGTGTGTGGGTGTGCAGCACACAACCCGCATCATGCCGCGCTTCATGCACGGCGCTGTGAATGACAAAACCGGCCGGATTAACCGGGAAAGGTGAGTCAATCACCTTGTTGCACTGGTCGTCCACCTTGACCAGGCTGGACGCGGTGATTTCATCAAACATCAAGCCGTAGGGGTTGATGAGAAAGTGGTGCACCCCTGCACCAGACACCGATTCAGGCAGCTTCGCGCTGATGTGAGTAAAGACCAAGTCGCTCCAGCCGTACAGCGCCACCAGCCGGTAGCAAGCGGCCAGGTCGCAGCGCAGTTGCCATTCTTCGGCAGTCACGATGTCTTTGAGTGAGGCTATGGTCATGTGCGCTGCCTTTGATTTTTGTGGTGCTTAATTTTGTGGTGCTTAAGGATACGCTTTTGCCAGCAGCAAAACACGCAAAATTATAAAAATCGTCGCCAGAGTGACTTGACTGCATGCTCTAGCGCTCTCATTTAAAACACGCACCGCTCTATGGGAAAATCATAAGATTGCTCAATAACTACGGGCACAAGAAGTTATAAAAATAGGGGTAAATTGGAAGCCTTCCTGATCTCAACCGGCATCGTCGCGCTGGCCGAAATTGGCGACAAAACGCA
>JAYVPR010000075.1:0-2541 GCA_043757245.1 Polaromonas sp.
GGAAAGCTGTAAGTCAGTAGCGTCACCAGCGGCTGGTCAAATACCGGGCGCTGGCGCTGAAAGATACCTTTCAACAGCATATTGAGCAGCATGCCTAGCGGCACCGAGAACAGCACCCGTAGCACCCAGTCCCAAGAGCGCTTGTGAGCCAGCCAAAGCGCCAGCAGCGTCGTCATTACCAAAATGCCCAGCGTGTTGTGCCAGTGGGTGATGACAAGAAAGAAAGCCGTGCCCCCCGGCGTGGCATGAGCTTGCAGCCACCGCATCAGGTGCCCGTCCAGCAGCAGCACCAGGCTGCCTGGCTCGATCACGTCCGCGGCAATGTTCGCAAACACAAGTACTGCCAGCAGCAGCACGGCCATGCCTATCGTCAGGTGCAGGCCCAGGTAGCCGTCAGGCGACATGCGCGCGTTCAAAAAACTCATGGGTTTGAGTGGTTCGGTCGTGGTCTTGGATGATGACGGCGGCATGCTGCAAGCTTAAATCATTAGGCAACCGGGCGGCAGGACTGAGCCACCAGCTCTTCGCTGACGACTCGCTGTTTGGCCGCCAATTTCAGGAATACTGCGATACCCGGCCTTCAGGTTGGCATGCGTTATTTCAGGAAACCACTATCATTCGTAACTGCACTGAAACCCGCTGAAAGTCAGGTAACAGGCAATGACCAGGGATTCAGTTTCGAGGTGGTTCTACGTTACTGCCGACAGCGTTGCCCATTTGAATGCCCTGAATTGGGAGAAATTGGAGATCCAATGAGCGGACACGACCACGACCACAGCGAACTCGGTGAGATGGATTTGCGGGTTCGCGCCCTGGAATCGATCCTCAGCGAAAAGGGTTATATAGACCCAGCCGCGCTGGATGCCCTGATTGAAACCTATACCACCCGCATTGGCCCGCGTAACGGTGCCCGGGTTGTGGCACGTGCCTGGGCCGACTCAAACTTTCACGAATGGCTACTGTGTGACGCGACGGCAGCCATCGCGTCGCTTGGCTACAGCGGCCGTCAAGGCGAGCAGATGCTGGCCGTAGAGAACACGGCAATGCAACACAATCTGGTCGTTTGCACCTTGTGCAGTTGCTACCCTTGGCCGGTGCTGGGCTTGCCGCCCACTTGGTATAAGAGCGCCCCCTATCGCTCCCGCGCCGTCAAGGATCCGCGCGGCGTGTTGGCTGAATTTGGCGTCACCTTGCCTGCCAGCACGGCCATCAGGGTGTGGGATTCGACTGCAGAGTTGCGTTACCTTGTGCTGCCGCAGCGCCCAATAAATAGTAGCGGCCTGGATGAAGAAGCGCTGGCGGCCCTGGTCACCCGCGATTCAATGATTGGCACTGGTTTGGCGCTGGCAGCATCATGAGCTACTTCAGTTACGCCGATCTGGGTGGCAAGTCTGGTTTTGAGCCCATCATCCCAGAGCCTGAAGGTGAATATTTTCATGCGGCCTGGGAGTCGCGCGCCTTGGCGATCACCCTTGCGATGGGCGCCACCGGGTCCTGGAACATCGATGAAAGTCGTTCGGCAAGAGAGACCTTGCCCAACTACCTTGACCTGAGCTACTACGAAATATGGTTTGCAGCCCTGCAAAAATTGCTTGAAGAGCGTGGATTGGTGCGCCCCGACGAAATTGCCGCAGCACGGGCGCTGCATCCGGCGCTTCCCGTTCAACGCGTACTGCAAGCGAGCAACGTGGCCAAGGTGCTTGCCACTGGCTCGTCAACCGAACGGACTACAACCGCGCCGGCGCGATTCGCTGTGGGTCAAGTGGTTCGTGCCTATTCAGGGCAGGTGCCGCACCACACGCGCCTGCCTGGCTATGTACGTGGCAAATGCGGGGTGATTGAGCGACTGCACGGCATGCATGTATTTGCGGATGCCAACGCCGTGGGTGACCCCGACCAGGGCCAGTGGCTGTACACCGTTGTTTTTGAAGCTGCCACGTTGTGGAATGAGCCAGCTGCAGATGTCAAAGTATCCGTGGATGCCTGGGAACCTTACCTTGAGGCTGCGTGATGCCTGATCTGTCTGTCATCCCCCGGCGACCAGGTGATGCTGAATCCCCGGTGTTTCGCGAACCCTGGGAAGCCCAGGCCTTTGCCATGGCTGTCTCGTTGCACGGGCGCGGAGTTTTCGGTTGGAACGAATGGGCTGATGCGCTGGCGGCGCAGATCAAAATGGCGCAGACGAACGGCGATGCCGATCTGGGCGAGACCTACTATCAACACTGGCTTTGCGCGCTTGAAGCGTTGGTGGAGGCGAAAGGTGTAACCACTGTGACCCATTTAAACCGCTATAAAAAAGCCTGGGACAACGCGGCGGATCGCACGCCACACGGGCAGCCCATTGAGCTAAGCCCCGACGATTTTGAATAGCTTGGCCAAAAGCGTGGGCAATCCGTCGCTATACGACTTAAGTAAACTTGGTAAAGCGCTAAGGCAAAGCATTAAGTTAGCGCGCAAGACCGGGTCGTTTAGCCGCCCACGGCTGCGCCTTCTCATAAGCCGCAGCGGCGCGAAAGATGTCGGTCTCGTGGTTGATCTTCG
>JAYVPR010000076.1:0-9345 GCA_043757245.1 Polaromonas sp.
ACGACGCAGATTGGGAAGCTGTACGCACAATGCGGCGTGCTGGTTGAACCAGTGGTCAACGAACTGCTCATGCGTCATGTCGTCGCGCTTGCGAAGGATACCCAGACGCTTGGTGAAAGTGTTTTTCATGTTTTCTTTCATGTAAAAGCTGATCATACTTTTAGCTTTGCGGGATGGCGTTTGAGTTTCGGCAAAGCAGGTTATGCCGACTGCGAAGGTGTACCGCTCGATAGCGGTCCCGCGGTGCAGACCTTCTGGCCCCGCGATTTGCAACCGCTTTCACGCAGCGAGCTGTTAGCGCTGCAAACAGGGCTTAACAGTTTCTGTCGGCATCTTATGTCGGTGAAAATCCCTGTCAACGCTTTGTGCCAGAACAGTATTTCATGCGTATGCATAAACCTGCCAAAGTGCAACTGTTGCACTATTTTCAGTATGCATGCCAGCTATAAAACGCTTCAACAATTACGCGCAACGCATGAACTTTAAAGACCATGCGCCACCGCATTTCCATATCGCGATGAACGATGAACGATGGCCGATGGCCGAGAGGTTTGGGTCAAGATCGACACGCTTGAAATTATTTATGGCAAGATCCCGCAGCGTGAAATCGTAGAAACCCTGGTTTGGGCGAAGGTCCAGCAGAGTTTTTTGTTAGCCAAGTTTGAGGCGTTACAAGAATGAGCAAAGAGCATTTTCGGTTAACCGTTGTCAAAGCAACTAAGCCTTACAACCTGCGACTAACGTACGCCGACGGCGAAGTATTGACGGTTAATCTGCAGCCGTGGATTGCATCAACAAAAGCCTTGTACCCGTTGAAAAATGCAGATCTGTTTGTCAAAGCCAAGCGCAGCCTAAGTGGCCGTTCGGTTGACTGGACGGATGGCGCAAGCATTGCGCTTGACTTGGGCGCAGACAACCTGCGCAATCTTGCCGTTGAGCAAGCAGGCGGCATTGGCCATGAACGCATCTGGAGCTGGCTGCACGTTACAGCGCTGACACTGGAGCAAGCCGCACTGGCGCTGGGCATTTCACGCCGCATGTTGATTTATTACCGCGATGGTGAAAAGCCCATTCCCCGTTCGGTCTGGCTAGCCTGCCTGGGCTGGGAGGCCGTGCGGCCTGTGGGGCAAAGCCTGCCGCAACATATTCCGACGGTTCGGGAGTATTCGGCTTTGCATACATAAGCGCTCCTACGTCCGCTCAACATAACAAATACCCAACAGCACGATGGGCGGTAGTTTTCGACCTTTTAACGGACAAATAAATGAAATTACTGGATGCAAGCTTTCAAGCTCTTTTGACGGACTATGTTGATGGTTTTATTCAACGGGTTGCCTCAGCTAGTCCCAGTCAAGCTCCCATCCCAATAGCGCCTGCATTTGCAAATAAATGTGAAGCGTTGGGCATCTGGTTAAAAACCAGTTTTGGACACGGCAACTTAGCCGCAATTCCTTGGTTGGCTTGTTTTGTTCCGGGTCAAAGTGCGCAGTTTGAGGGCGTTTATCCCGTTTTGATGTACCAGCGTACTTCAGGTATTGCGTCCGTAAGCTATGGAGCAAGCGCAAATGCAGTCGAATCGTCTGGTATTTGGCCTCGGCACTGGCCAGAACAACTGGTAGCGGGTCTGTCACCGTTCGCATTAAAGAAAAAGCAGTACAAAAAATCGTTCGTGCTGCAAGATTTTCACAGCCCGCTTGCACCTCAAGTTAGTCAAATAGTCACGGCCTTTCTGAAAGTCATTCAGGAGTTCCTTGATTTGAAGGATGCGCTAGTTCATCAAACCAAGTTTGATAATTTGGCTCTGATTGAATTTCACGAAGAGTCAAATGACGCTGGCATAGTATTCGCGCAAGACACAAATAAGCGTCTGATGGCATCTTTGTTAGCCAAGCGGTTTTGTATTCTCACTGGTCTCGCAGGCTCAGGCAAAACGAAACTGGCAGAAGCCTTTGCTATGTGGCTCACCGAGTCTGAAGAGCAGTACCGCGTCGTCGCAGTGGGTGCAGACTGGACCAGCAATGAAAACCTGCTGGGCTATGCGGATGCGCTGCGTGATGGGGCTTATCAGTTGCCCTCAAACGGTGTGCTGGACTTGATCATCAAAGCCAGTAGCGACAAAGAAAAGCCGTATTTTTTGATACTTGATGAGATGAATCTCTCACATGTAGAGCGTTACTTTGCGGACTTTTTGTCAGCGATGGAATCGAGCAATTCAAAGCTCCGCTTGCACGGTGTAACGGCTGGCTTGATGGCCAATACGATAACTGTGCCGCACGAGCTGGCGTTGCCTGACAACCTCTTCATCATTGGTACGGTGAATGTGGATGAAACCACTTATATGTTCAGTCCCAAGGTGCTGGACAGGGCCAATGTGATCGAGTTTCGGGCCACGCAGGACAAGATGGCCGCGTTTCTGGATAACCCGGCGGGCATTAATTTAAAGGCGCTTGAACATCAGGGTGTGGCTTTTGCGCAGGCTTTTGTTCAACGCTCGAATGCAGAAATTGATATTGCCTTGTTGGTTGACGATGATGGCAACGCCTGTGGGCCGCAGCTCAAACAAGACCTGTTGACGTTGTTCACTGCGCTGGCAGAAATGGGCGCTGAATTTGGTTTTAGGACTGCGAAAGAAATTGCGCGGTTCATGGTGATTCACAAAGAGCTGTCCGGTGCTTCCTGGCAGTACAAGGATGCGCTGGATGCTCAGGTGCTGCAAAAACTGATGCCTAAGCTGCATGGCTCGGCGCGCAAGCTGGATGGTGTGCTGAAAGAGCTTGATGCGTTTGCTACAACCAAAGACCTGCCGCTGACCCTTGAGAAGGTTAAGCGCATGCAAGACCGCTTGAAGCGTGATGGCTTTACCAGTTTTGCTGAAGCCTAAAACCGCGCAAGTTTGAGTAAACCCCCTATGTATGGCCAACACAGCAACCGTTAATTTTGTAGCTGCTGACGGCAGCGAGGTTTGCACGCTCACGCTTTATGCACCTGCAAGCTGGCAAGATGCCACTGACTTGCAAGCGATTGAGCTGGTGCCTCCCGCGCAGGCTCTGGACGCTGGCGAGGCGGCGGTGCAGTTGCTGGAAGGCGTGCGGTACGAATACGAGTTAGCCGTACCGGGTTACCAGTTGGCCTTGGCGCAGCATTACTACCCGGCGCAAGGCGTGGTGTTGCCCAGCAGCTTGGCGGGGCGCGGGCACTGCGGGATGTTGAACCCCGGGTTGTTCACGGGGCAATTGCCGTTGGTTGTACAAGCTGATGGCGTTGTGCTGGGCCGGGCCAGCATAGAAGTGCGGTCGCGCAAGCTAAGCTACAAAGTTGACTACCAGCACATGCTGCAAGACATCACCGCACGCTGTGTTGACCTGCTGCAAGAAATGCGTTCACCGTCGACTTTTAATGCCGAGCCTGACCCTGGAAACGACCCTGCCACGGTAGGACAGCGCTTTGCTTTTGTACGCGCCTTGCTGCAAAACCGCGCTTTTGAAAATGCGCTGCACCGCATTACCACCCACCCGCACCAAACATGGCTGCATGAGGCGGAAGACAGACCGCTGTCGCGCGGGTTTAAACCATCAGGCAAACTGCTGCGGCAACTGGCACAAGGTGGCCGCCGCGTGAATGTACCTGCAACGCACCCGCTGCAAAGCACGCTAACAACGCTGCCCGAGCGCATTACCGTTGACCGCGCCACGCTGACAACTGACACGCCTGAAAACCGATTTGTGAAGTTTGCTTTGCGCTCGTTTCACCGATTTCTAGACACCCTGCGTGAGCAGGTCAAAGACGTTGTGAGGGACGCGCGGCTGCTGCAAGAAATCAACGCGCTTTGTACCCGGCTTGACGAGGTGCTGGCGTCTGACGTGATGCGCCTTGCCAGTGAGCCTACTTTTCTGCCGCTGGGCAGCCCCACTTTGCAACGCCGTGAGGGCTACCGTGAAGTGCTGCAAGCCTGGCTGCACTTTGCCATGGCAGCCAAGCTGGTGTGGCATGGCGGTGACAAAGTTTATGGGGCGGGGCAGCGTGATGTAGCCACGCTTTATGAGTACTGGGTGTTTTTTGAGTTACTCGCCATCGTGGCCAAGGTTTTCAAACTTGACCAACCTGCCAATGAAACGTTGATTAAGCCAACTGGTGATGGCTTTGGCCTACAGCTCAGGGCAGGTCAGCACATGGCGTTAACGGGGCGGTCTGTGCAGAAAGGCCGGGTGCTGGAAGTGCGCTTTAGCTACAACCGCAGCTTTCGGGGGACCAGCCAGGTGCGCGCGCCGGGTTCATGGACGCAAGACTTGCGGCCCGACTACACCCTGAGCCTATGGCCTGTAGGTTTTACTGAAGAACAGGCCGAGCTGCAAGAGCTGATGGTGCATGTGCATTTTGATGCCAAGTACCGCATTGAGCAGGTGGCGCAATTGCTGGCCAGTCATGACGGTGGTGCAGCGTTAACTGATGAAGCGTTGGCTACCGAGCTTGACAACGACAAGCAGGATGAAAAGCGCGGCACCTACAAACGTGCTGATTTGCTAAAAATGCACGCCTACCGCGATGCCATTCGGCGCACGCAGGGCGCTTACGTGGTTTACCCCGGCCCGACAGGCGGCGACAAACGTATGCAAGGCTTTCATGAAGTATTGCCCGGTTTGGGGGCATTTGCGCTACGGCCAGGGTCTGGCACGGATGCACTGGCTGCATTTTTAGGGGAAGTGGTTGCGCACGTGGCTGACCGCTCAACCGCACGTGAGCAGCAAAGCTTTCACACTTATAAAACTTACGAACAGCCCTTTCCAGGCGCAGTTGAAGAGCAGCGGGCGCTTTATGAAGTGGTGCCGGAAATGTCCGCCGACGGCCAAGCGCGGCATACCCCGCTACGCGAAACTTTTGTGGTGGTGGGTTGGGTCAAGACTGCTGCGCACTTGGCGTGGATCAAAAAGAGCGGTAAGTACAACTTTCGCATGGGCAGCACGCCAGGCGCGTTGCGATTGTCTGCACAGGTGGTGGGTGCCAGCTATTTGCTGCTGCATGGGGATGATGGCGAAGCCGTGCCGGGCTTGTTCAGCATCAAAGATCCCGCTGCCGGGCCGCAACTGTGTACGGCTGCTGATTTGGAAAAACTTGAATACCCAACGGAACCGACCCAGCCTTCTTATTTGGTCTACGACATTGAGCAAGCAGCTGATTTTGCCGGCTACACCTGCAATTACGCAGCCTTGCAAGGTAAACCAGCAGGCGCTGCGCTTGGGCACCCATTTGCGACATCGTTACTCGATGTTTTAATCGTCAGGAAACCAAAATAGCCCTAAGAATACGGCTGTATCTCAATAAATTATTGCGTAAGCAGCTACTAAATAAATAGCATCTAGTAAATCCAATCAAACCCACTCGGGGTTGCTAGGGTTTGAGGTTTGGTTCATTCGATTTTTAAACATACGTCTTTGACGTACAATTTACCCAATCCTCACCATCATCGTAACTCCCACTTTTCTGCGCCTCGCAAGCGCTATATGGGCGGATGACGAGTTGATGGAATTTAAGGTGTGGCTGGCAGGTCATGCGCTGTTGGGTGATGTCATCCCGGGCTCGCAAGGGTTGCGCAAAGTTCGTTGGTCACGGCAAGGCATGGGCAAACGAGGCGGTGCGCGGGTGGTGTACTACAACCAGTTGGCCGATGGACGAATCGTGCTGTTGATGGCGTACACAAAAACCAAATTTGACAATTTGCCAGCCGATTTTTTATTGGCCTTGAAAAAGGAGTTTGAAGATGCTTAAACGTCAAGTCGAATCTCGTGTTGAAGGAAAAGCTGATCTGGAAATGGCCCAGTTCCAAGCCGATCTGCTTCAGTCTGTGCGCGAAATGAAGGCGGGTACGTTTGCACGCAGCACTTCGTTACCAGTCACAGATGCCTTGCAGGCGCGCGTCAAGCTCGATTTATCGCAATCGCAGTTTGCCAAGCTGCTGGGCGTGTCTGTGCGCACCCTGCAAGAGTGGGAGCAAGGCCGTAAAAAACCAACCGGTGCGGCACAAACGCTGCTGCGCGTGGCGGTGCGTACGCCGCAGGCTTTGCTTGGGTTGGCGACATAACTTATTCACTTGGTAATCTTGGCAATGCAAATCCCCACCAAACCCACCGCCGTCCGCATCCCCAAACCGACAAACCCAGACGGCTCGCCGCTGACCATCCGCCTGAACAAGCGCATGGCCGAACTTGGCATTTGCTCGCGTCGCGAGGCCGATGCCTGGATTGAGCAAGGCTGGGTGCGCGTTAACGGCCAGCCTGCGGTGATGGGCCAGCCTGTGGCCGCCAATGCCCGCATTGAAATTGACCGTGCGGCCGAGCAGCAGCAAAAGCAGCAGGTCACCATTTTGATTAACAAACCCGTCGGTTACGTCAGTGGTCAGGCGGAAGACGGGCATGAGCCTGCTGTGGCGCTGGTGCAGCCGGGCAACCGCTGGTCTGAATGCAACAGCCGCATGCGCTGGGGGTTTGACCAGTTGCGCGGGCTGGCTCCGGCGGGGCGGCTGGACATTGATTCGATTGGCTTGTTGGTGCTCACTCAGGACGGGCGCGTTGCGCGGCAACTGATTGGTGAAGATTCTGAGATTGAAAAAGAATACCTGGTGCGGGTCAGCCTCGGCGCTATGTACGGCGATTTACGTGGTGAAAACAACAACGTGCAAGCTTTGTTTGACCCGGAGAAACTCAAACTGCTGTGCCACGGTCTGAGCCTGGACGGCCAGCCGCTTAAGCTTGCGCAGGTCAGCTGGCAAAACCCGGAGCAACTGCGCTTTGTGCTGAAGGAAGGCAAAAAACGCCAGATTCGCCGCATGTGTGAGCAGGTTGGCCTGTACGTGACGGGCCTAAAGCGGGTGCGGATTGGTCGGGTGAACCTGGGGCACTTGCCAGTTGGTCAGTGGCGGTATTTGATGCCGCATGAGGGCTTTTGATGACTGTTCATGCCTGATTTTGAGCATTTTCAGGTATTTTTTAGGCATTTAGGCTTTTAGCCCAATAGATTTGGGAGTAAGAGGCTACTAAATTAATAGCAATTGGAGGCATTCGCCAAACGCCTTGCTAGCCGCCACAATCCGTTGATGACCCAACCCACTTTGCTTGAACAGTTAAATGACCAATTAAGCAAGTTGCCCACCTACCTGCATGTGTCAGACATTCAGGGCCTGAGCCAACTCGCCACGCAGGGCGTGCTGGGCGTGACTGGCTTGGCTGAGAGCGTGCAGGGCAATGTTTATAAAGCGGTGGCCACGCCGTTTGGGTCGCTGGGGACCAAGTTTATTGATGCTGCACCAGGCAGCAGTGGCGTCAAACCCAGCGGTATCACCGGGTTGGTCTATGGCGGCATCAAGGGCATCACGCGGCTGGCGGGCGGTACGGTCAACGCGGCTTTGCACAAAGCCGGGCCGATGATCACCAAACGCTTTGGCACGCCCGCCTCATCGCCCGAGCGCGAGGCGGTGCTGTCAGCCATCAACGGTGTGCTGGGTGACCAGCTGCTGGCCACTGGCAACCCGCTCACCATCAACATGAGTTTGCGCCATGAAGGCAAGCCTTTGCCGCTTGAAAAAACCGCGCTTGGCGAGCGTTTGCCGCATGCCACCGGCAAGCTGCTGGTGGTGTTGCATGGCCTGTGCATGAATGATTTGCAGTGGACAACGGGGGGCAAAAATGACGGTGGATACAACCATGCTGACGTTTTGACAAAGGCGTTGGGCTACACACCGGTTTACCTGCACTACAACACGGGGCTGCATACATCCATAAATGGTCAGCATTTTGCCAATGTGTTGGAGCAACTCCTCAATGAGTGGCCGCACCCGGTGCAAGACCTAACCCTGCTGGCTCACAGCATGGGCGGCTTGGTCAGCCGTAGCGCGTGTCATGCCGCCGAGAGCGCTGGCATGGCCTGGCGCAGCAAGTTAAAAAATATCGTCTTTCTCGGTACGCCCCATCACGGCGCACCGCTGGAGCGCGTAGGGCACTGGATTGACAACATGCTGGGCAGCAATCGGGTAACCAGGTCTTTTGCCGCGATCGGCCAAATCCGTAGCAGTGGCATCACTGACTTGCGCTACGGTCATGTGCTGGCATCCAGTTGGCAAGGCAAAGACCGGTTTGAGCGTTCACCTGATTCGCGCGAGCCACTGCCCATGCCAGGTGACGTGAATTGCTTTACCGTGGCCGCCACCACATCCAGCGAGGCCAGCACTTTGAAGGACGCATTGATTGGCGACGGCCTGGTGCCGCTGCGCAGCGCCTTGGGTCAGCACGATGAAACACGACACTGTCTGAATTTTGAACCCGAAAAACAGTGGACGGCTTACGCCACCAGCCACATGGCGCTGCTCTCACGCCCAGAGGTGGGTGTGCAGGTGCTGAAGTGGTTGAGTCAAGCTTAGGGGCTGATTTGTAGAATCCTGAAGCTTGAAAACGAGCGATACAGCCCTAAATAAGCTGACTGACAACTTTTCTATTGCCCCCCAGACCATGACAACAACTGCCACCCACCCCAAACAAACCATGGCCTTCCAGGCCGAAGTCGCCCAGCTACTCAAGTTGGTCACCCATTCGCTGTACTCCAACCCTGAAATCTTCTTGCGCGAGCTGGTGTCTAACGCATCGGACGCCTGTGACAAGTTACGTTTCGAATCACTCAACGATGCGGCATTGTTGGAGACTGACCCCGACTTGAAAGTACGCATCAGTTTTGACAAAGAGGCCAAAACGCTGACCATTACAGACAACGGCATTGGCCTGAGTAGCCAGGAAGCCATCGACAACCTGGGCACGATTGCCAAAAGCGGCACGCGCGACTTCGTGGCCAGCCTGTCGGGCGACCAGAAGAATGATGCGCAACTGATTGGTCAGTTCGGTGTGGGTTTTTATTCCGGTTTCATCGTGGCCGACCGCATCACGGTGGAAAGCCGCCGTGCTGGCCTGCCAGCAGCGCAAGGGGTGCGTTGGGCCAGCGAGGGTACTGGCGAGTTTGAGGTCGCGCAAATCGAGCGTGCTGATCGCGGCACTGCCATTACTTTGCACCTGAAAGAAGATTCACTGGATTACCTCAACGCCTACAAGCTCAAGGCCGTCATCAACAAATATTCAGACCATATTTCACTGCCCATTCTGATGGAAAAAGAAGAGTGGAAAGACGGCGAGCTCATCTCAGCCACCGACCCGGATGGCGGTCGCCAGCCCGGCGGTATGGGTAAAACCGGCGAATGGGAAACCGTTAACCAAGCCGCAGCACTATGGACGCGTGCCAAAAAAGACATCACGCAAGATCAGTACAACGAGTTCTATAAACAAATCAGCTATGACAGCCAAGCCCCGCTGG
>JAYVPR010000077.1:0-2530 GCA_043757245.1 Polaromonas sp.
TTTGGCTGCTGATTGATGCGGTCACGCAGGCGATGCGCGATTTGCAGCACTACATCTTTTTCACGTGTGCCGCCAGGGCCTATCGCGCCGGGGTCTTCGCCGCCATGGCCAGGATCCAGTGCCACGATGACCAGCCTGTCGGTTTTGCCGGCTGTGGGTAATGCAATATCTGGCGGCCTGGTGGCACCAGCCGGTTTGTTTGGTAGTGGCAGTGCAGGTACTGCGTTGGCAGCAGGCTTGCCCGATTGCCTGGCCATCAGTTCCCCCAGTGGGTCCGATGCACTGGGCGCTGGGGCGCTTGGCATTTGCTTTTTGTCAGCCAGTCTTTCAGCTATCAATGCTTCCAGCGGGTCAGCCACCTGCGTTGGATACAGATCAAACACCAAACGGTACTGGTAAGCCGCAACCGGCGCTAGGGTGAACACTTGCGGCAGGATCGGCTGCTTCAAGTCAATCACCAGCCGCACTACGCCAGGCGTGTTCTGCCCAACGCGAATACCTGAAATATTGGGATCGTCAGGTTTGACTTTGGCTACCAGCTCCCGCAGTGCGGGTATCAGGTCAAGGCCTTCAATATCAACTGCCAGGCGTGGTGGTTCGGCAATGAAAAACTGGCGCGTCTTGATTTCGCCATCCGATTCAATCGTCAGGCGCGTGTAGTCTTTGGACGGCCACACCCGCACTGCCACAATGCTGGCGCCGCGAGCGATATGCTGTGTGCCTAGCAGTAGCACCAGCGCGCCCAGCTTTAAAACGCCGCGCCTGTGGTTCATGGCAGCAGGGCCGTACCAACGGCGGTTTGAGCCGTCAGCGTCACTTGCCTGGTTTCATCGTCGAGAACCTCGATGGCCAGCAGCAAATCGGCTTGCGGCAAATACCTGCCCGCTTTGTCAGGCCACTCCACCAGCTTGAGCCCGGGGCTGGCAAAGATATCGCGAAATCCCGCCTCTTCCCACTCGCGCGGGTCATTGAAGCGGTAAAAATCAAAATGCCAGATGTTCAATCCGCTGTTCAATCCGTTATTTAAGGTGTAGGGCTCAACCACCGCATAGGTTAGGCTTTTGATGCGGCCGTGTACGCCCAATGCTGCCAGTAAATGGCGTACAAACGTCGTTTTGCCTGCACCCAAATCTCCGTGCAGCTCAATCAGCGCATCGGCAGCAGCAGGCTGCCCAGCCAGCGCTTGGGCAAACGCTTGTGTTGCTACCTCGTCTGGCCAGGTAATTCTTTTTACAATTGAGGCGTGATTCAAAGCATTCATTTAGCAGGGCAGCCTTTGGTGGACAACATTCAAACTTGGGCGCATGAGCTTGGATTCTCGCAAATCGGTATTGCGGGCGTTGATTTGTCGTCCGCAGAAGCCGGATTATCAGCGTGGTTGGCGGCAGGCTTTCATGGCGACATGCATTACATGGCGGCGCATGGGCTTAAAAGAGCGCGGCCAGCCGAGCTGATCCCGGGAACGGTCAGCGTTATCACGGCGCGTATGGACTACTTGCCAGCAGCCACCCCTGATGACTGGCAGGCCATCGAATTCAGTCGTCTTCAGCGCCCCACTGAAGCTATTATTTCTAGCTATGCCCGGGGGCGTGACTATCACAAAGTCATGCGCAGTCGCTTACAAAAGCTGGGTGAAAAGATTGCCACCCAGGTTGAAACATTCGGACATCGTGCCTTTACCGACTCTGCCCCGGTGCTGGAGGCCGAGTTGGCGGCAAGAAGCGGTCAGGGCTGGCGTGGCAAACACACCTTGATCTTGAACCGCGAGGCTGGGTCGATGTTTTTCCTGGGCGAAATTTATACAGACATGGCCTTGCCACCCAGTGAGCCCGTCACCGCCCACTGCGGCAGTTGCAGCGCTTGTATCGACGTCTGCCCCACCCAGGCCATCATTGCGCCCCATCAGCTGGACGCCAGGCGTTGCATTTCTTACCTGACGATTGAATACGCCGGGGCGATTCCCCTGGAGCTGCGGCCACTCATTGGCAACCGCATATACGGCTGTGACGACTGCCAGCTCATCTGCCCCTGGAACAAGTTTGCCCAGCGTAGCGCTTTGCCAGACTTTGACGAACGGCAAGGGTTGACGGGCCAGCAACTGGTGACGCTGTTTGCATGGACTGAAGAAGAGTTTTTAAGCTTTACGGAAGGCAGCGCGATTCGCCGCATCGGCCATGAGCGTTGGCTGCGCAATATTGCGGTGGCTATGGGCAATGCCTTGCGCGCTGGGGGTGGCGACGGGATTCGGGCGGCGTTGCAGAGTCGGACAGGACACGAAAGCGAGTTACTGCAAGAGCATATTCAGTGGGCATTGCTGCAGTGAGTGAGGCAACTTCGTTTCAATTGCAGTCCGAGATTAGGCGCGAAGCCGCAGGCAGTGCTCCAGCACAACAAAGCGAAGTCATGACATATCGGGCAACGATTGGAGCGAAATAAGGTGACGAGCCTTGACCCCGGCACTGACTCCACAGTTAGGGCTGCTTGGTTCCCCACCTGACCCGGTTGGCCGCTTTACCATGCGGGAAGGCTC
>JAYVPR010000078.1:0-9324 GCA_043757245.1 Polaromonas sp.
TTCACGATTGCCGATCATTCGCTCTCGATTTACGCCAACTGCACCAAAGACAAATGCCCCAACCGCACCGGCGCACCTGTGCGGCATCATCACGCTTAATTTTTAGTTAAATTAGCTTGCAGGCCAATAAATACAGGTATTAGCGAATATCTATTCGATAGCAACCGGCGCAGGCTCACGAGGTGAACAGCCGTGGGGGCTAATCTACTCACCCTGCGCCATCGCCTTGCGATGGCGTTCGACGAAGTCCTGATAGGTGTGGATGCCGCGCAACTGCAAAATGGCGTTGCGTACTGCGGCTTCTACCAGCACGGCAATGTTGCGACCCGCCTCGACCTGAATGATGACTTTACGCACCGGAATACCAAGCACGTCCTGGTTGAGCGGCTCGTACGGGATGCGTTCGTATTCGCGTTCCAGGGTTTCGCGGCGCACCAGATGCACAATCATTTTCAGGCGCATTTTGCGGCGCACCGCTGTCTCGCCAAAGATGGCCTTGATGTCCAGCAGGCCAATGCCGCGCACTTCGAGCAGGTTTTGCAGCAAATCCGGGCAACGCCCTTCCAGGGTGGTTTGGTTGATGCGGTACAAGTCCACCGCGTCGTCTGCCACCATACCGTGGCCGCGTGAAATCAACTCCAACCCAAGCTCGCTTTTGCCCAGCCCTGATTCGCCGGTGATCATGACGCCCAAGCCCAAAATATCCATGAACACGCCGTGCATCGAGGTGCGGTCGGCAAAGTGTTTGGACAGATAGGCGCGCAGCACATCGATGACAAAGGCGGCTGACTCAGGCGTGGCAAACATCGGCAGCCCGGCCCGCTCGCACATGGCCAGCAGCGGATCTGGGGAAGTCTGCCCGTCGGCCACCACCAAAACGGGTGGCTCTAACTTGATGATGCGGGACACTCTGCGGGCGCAGGCTTCATCACCCGCGTTGAGCAAATAGGTGACTTCGCGTTCGCCCAAAATCTGCACCCGGTAGGGGTGAATGTAGTTGAGGTAGCCTACCAAATCAGCACCTGAGCGGGCTGCGCGTACGGCAATTTCATCAAATCGCCGCTCGGAAGCGCCCAGGCCTGCGACCCATTCCCATTTCAGATTTGCGCGGTGATCTTCAAATAAAACATCAGCGCTGATCGCGGTGGGTTTCATAGAAGTTAGCGGGTCATGCTGCGGACTGCCAGGAGGCAATCAACTGATAAAGAGCTGATGCATCTGTTGTGCTTTTGAGCTTTTCGCGCAGCGTACTGTCGCTCAGGAGCTCAGCAATTTCGGACAGGATCTCGAGGTGTTTTTGAGTGGCGGCTTCAGGTACCAGCAAAAAGATCAGCATGGCTACCGCCTGCTCGTCAGGTGCATCAAAACCAATCGGTGCGGCCAATTGAAACACCGCTGCCATCGGCGCTTTGAGCCCTTTGATGCGCCCATGCGGAATAGCCACGCCGTGCCCCAGGCCGGTCGAGCCCAAACGTTCGCGCGCAAACAGGCTGTCGGTGATCAGCGCGCGGTTCAGACCGTGCATGTTTTCAAACAGCAAGCCGGCTTCCTCAAAAGCACGCTTTTTGCTGGTCGCATCAACGCTGACCAGAACCTGGCTTGGGGGCAAAATTTGCAAAAGACGGTTCATAAGGCTCTGTAAGTCGGCGAATTATGCACTTTAAGCAGCGTTTGAATGACGTCAAGCCGTAAAAAAGCCGCCATCTGTGGGCGGCTTGCGTCAAAGCGATGGGCTTTCAGTCGTTCAGCTGTTCCTGACGTTTGGCTGCAATGTGGTGATGGTCTTTGATTTTGGTCTTATGGCGCGCCACCTGGCGATCAAGTTTATCGGTCAATTCATCGACGGCGGCGTACAAGTCGGCGTGTGAGCTTTCAGCAAAAATATCACGTCCCTTGACATGCACATTGCATTCAGCGCGCTGGCGGCTGTCTTTTTCCTTCATATTGTCAACTGTTAGCAGGACTTTGACATCTACCACCTGGTCAAAGTGGCGGGTGATTCGCTCAAGTTTGCTGGTCACATAACCGCGTAATGCGGGAGTGACCTCAAGATGGTGGCCGCTGATCGTCATGTTCATAAAAAAGACTCCTTTTGAAGGAAGGCACGGGACACAAAAGCTGCCTTGGAGGGCAGCAACGAAAACAACTCACTTAAACCTACTATGCGCGCTAAAGCAGCTAATTGCAACCTTGCAGTGCACAAAAAAATGCAACTTTTTGCGTTATTTGGCAGGTATTTGCAGCCACTACTGTCCGGTTAAATGATCGACGCCGAACGGCAGATCAAGCGATGGCGGGGCATGCGGCCTGATTTCGTTTGGTGCCGACTTGAAATGGTGTTGCTTAAAACCGAGTACTTTCCCCGGATTGACTTTTCCGGGGAGTCCCCATGTAGGTTGGCAAGACCTTGTTTGCACGGGTTATGGAGTTCGTGCCGTGGACGAGCTTTGTCCGCATCGCGGATCGCTACCGGGGCAACTCTGGCGTACGAACGCTGTCGTGTGCCGAGCAGTTTCGTGCCATGGCTTTTGTACAGCTGACTTGGCGCGAAAGCCTGCGCGATATTGAGGTCAGCCTGCAAGCGAACGCCTCCAAGCTTTACGCGATGGGCTTTGCCTCGCCTGCCCAAAAGCCGCTGGCAGGTTGAGTTGTTCTTCAAATGGATCAAGCAGCATTTGCGCATTAAAAAGTTTGTGGGCGCCAGAAAAAACGCGGTGAAGACGCAAATTTGGGTGGCGCCATCGCTACCTATGTGCTCATCGCCATCGTTAAAAAGCAGCTTCATCCCAATGCCTCGCGCTACACTTGTCTACAGATATTGTCGGTCTCGGCTTTCGAGAAACCCCAGCTGTCATGCGCCTTGCAGACCGATGAGCCCCAAAGCGAACACGTGGCCGACGATAACCAATTGACTTTGTTCAACTTTTAACCGGACAGTAGTGATTTGCAAGGTAGTATTTGGAGTTGCATACGCTTGCAAGGGTTTGACTTTCATCATGTCGCTTGAAACAATTATCTCGTCGGCTTTGACCCGCCCTGATGTCGACCGCCGTGCGCTGGTGCTGATGGGCGGTGGTGCCCGTACCGCCTACCAAGTAGGCGTTTTGCAGGCCCTGGCCAGCATTCTCAGTTTGTCGGGCCAGCACCCCGAGCAGCTTTTTCCCTTCAAAATTCTGGTGGGGACATCAGCAGGCGCGCTAAATGTCGCCTATCTGGCCAGCCGCGCTGGTGAGGGCTTGCAGGCCTTTACTTTTTTAGCCAGCTTTTGGCATAGCCTTCGTTCAGAGCAGGTGTATCACCTCAAAGTGCCGGCGTGGATACGTTCCAGCCGTATTGCTGCGGCGCTGTTTTTGTCGCAGCAAGTGCGCAAACAGCAGGCTTTTTTGAACAACACGCCGCTGGTGGACACCTTGCACAGAGCCATTGCGCTAGGCAAAATTGATACCGCTCTGCATGATAAAACCCTGCATGCGCTGGCCGTCACCGCATCCAGCTACAGCAGCGGTGTGCATTGGACGTTTTGCCAAACAGCCAGCGGCCGGCCCGTTGAGTCCTGGAGCAGGCCAGGCCGCCGGGCTGATTTGCAGCCCATCACCATCGAGCATTTGATGGCATCAAGCGCATTGCCCTTTATTTTTCCGGCCACGCCGTTGTGGGTCGATGGGCGGCGCGAGTATTTTGGTGACGGCTCGATGCGCCAAAGCTCGCCGCTGTCACCAGCCATGCATTTGGGTGCATCCAAAGTGATGGTAATTGGCGTCGGCCAACCAGAACGCGCTGGCTTGGCAGGCGGGCAAATTGCAGCAGTTGGGCAGCGTCCCACGCTGGGAGCGATTGCTGGCCATGCCATGGCCAGCGTGTTTCAAGACACGCTACAAGCCGATGTCGAGCAAGCCCAGCGCGTGACCAAAACCATACGCAAGCTGCCGCGTGAAGTGGCGATGGTGATGCCTTATCGCCCGGTGGATATTTTGGCGATTTCGCCCTCGCAGTCGCTGGACGAGCTGGCCCAGGCGCATGCCCATGAACTGCCAACCGCCACCTACAACGCACTGTCAGGACTGGGCGCTGTGGGCAGCAAAGGCAGCCCTAGCGGCGCGGCGATTGCCAGTTATTTGCTGTTTGAGCCCGGTTTTGTCAAAGCGCTGATGGCGTTAGGTGAACGCGATGCCTATGCCCGAAAAAGCGAATTACTGGCGTTTTTTGACCTGGAACTGCCATAATCCATGCATCTTCACTACGGAGAAATCCTTGGAAACTAGCAGTACCAGCTAGCTTTCAACACCGCAGACTGACGCAAGGCGTTGCTAGGGGTGTTGCAGGCATAGCACCTTCACCCTCTTTTTATTCAGACCCGGCAACTTCACACGCCGGGCCGTGAAACAACAGGCCATCAGCCATGCTCAATATTTTTACGCTCGCCAACGGCCGGCTCTTCCAGGAAGAGATCGAGTCGCTCGAAGAATTGTCAAAGTTCCAGCCCATCTGGGTGGACCTTGAATCTCCCACAGTCGAAGAAAAACGCTGGATAAAGCAGTACTACGGCCTGTCGATTCCTGAAGACGCAATGGACGAGGACATTGAAGAGTCTGCCCGGTTTTACCGAGAAGACAACGGCGAACTGCACATTCGGTCGGACTTTTTGATTGCCGACGATGCCGAGCCTCGCACGGTACGCGTGGCTTTTATTTTGAACCTGCTCAACGACGACCTCAAAAGCAAGGGTGTGCTGTTTTCCATTCACGACGAAGACGTGCCCGTCTTCAGACTTTTGAGAATGCGCGCCCGCCGCGCGCCCGGCCTGATTGAAGACGCCAGGGAGGTACTGCTCAAGCTGTTTGATGCCGACGCCGAATACTCGGCTGACACGCTAGAAGGCATTTACATTGACCTCGAAAAAGTCAGTACCAAGGTGTTGGCAGGCAACATGACCGACGAGCTGGCCGGTGAGGTGCTTGGCGCGATTGCGCGGCACGAAGACTTGAGCGGGCGCATCCGCCGCAACATGATGGACACGCGGCGCGCCCTGAGCTTCATGATGCGCAGCAAGATACTGAGCTCCGACCAGTTTGAAGAGGCGCGGCAGATTTTGCGCGACATTGACTCACTCGACTCGCATACCGCCTTTCTCTTCGACAAGATCAACTTCTTGATGGACACCACGGTCGGTTTTATCAACATCAACCAGAATAAGATCATCAAGATTTTTTCGGTAGCCAGCGTGGCATTGCTGCCCCCGACGCTGATCGCCAGCGTGTACGGCATGAACCTCAAATTCCCGGAGCTGGAGTTCCTGGGCGCGCTTGGCTATCCCTACACAGTGAGCCTGATGGTGTCCAGCGCTCTGGTACCGATGTGGTACTTCAGGAAGCGTGGCTGGTTGAAATAGGGCTGAAAAGCTATATAAAAGCCTGATTTTTACTGTTTTTATTTGTATTTAAGGCATTTTTCCCAATAAATACGAGTGCAAACAGCTCCTGATTTTATAGCATTCTCAAAAACTTTTCAACAATCGCCTGGGCATATTTGCTGGCGACTTGGTCGATAAAACTGGGGAAATCCGTATGCGCGCTGTCGTCCGCGCGGTCGGAGATGACCCGTACGGCGGCAAACGGCACGCCGTAGTCATGGCAGACCTGCGCTACGGCTGCGCCTTCCATTTCTACCGCCAGCACCTCGTGGCCGGCGGCGGTCAAGGCCGCCCGTAGCGCGGCAGACTCCAGCGCGCCGGACACAAAACGGTCACCACTGGCAACCAGGCCGTGGTGAACCGTGGCGTTGGGATAGGCGGCCGCAAAGCGTTCGTCTGCAAGCGCTAAACGTGCCGCCGCTAGCAGCTGCGCAGTCAGCGCGGCATCACCCCCAAACCGTGTCATGTCATACATCGGCAACTCGTAGCGCGGGAAGATTGGCGATGCGTCAAAGTCGTGCTGCATGAAGTCTTGTGCCACAACAATATCACCGACCTGTACGCTATTGCCCAGCCCGCCTGCGACACCAGTAAAGACAATGCGCTGCGCACCGAAACGTTCAATCAGGGCGGTGGCGGTTGTAGCTGCTGCAACCTTGCCAATTTTTGACAGCGCCAACACCACCGGCGTGCCATAGAGCTTGCCAAGCCAAAAGTCCCGGCTGGCGTGAGTGATGGTTTGCGGCTGCTCCAGCAGATCTATTAGGCCGCGCTGCTCTTCTTGCAGGGCACTGAGAATCGCGGTAGGGGCGAGGGTTGTTGACATGGGGAGATTTTGCCTTGCGCACCGGCCTCGGGGCATTTTCGTTACGCCGCTTTTATCACTGCGTCATTCCCGCCATCGCAGGAATGACGGGATTATTTTTTGTCGCGCAATTCGCGGCGCAAAATCTTGCCAACTGGGGTTTTGGGCAGATCCACCCGGAACTCCACCACCTTGGGCTGTTTGTAGCCGGTGAGGTTTTCTTTGCAGTAGGCACGTACCTGAGCTTCGGTCAAATCCGGGTTTTTCTTGACGATCACCAGCTTGACGGCTTCGCCTGACTTTTCATCGGCCACGCCAACGCAAGCGCATTCCATCACGCCGTCTAACTTGCCCACCACGTCTTCAATCTCGTTCGGATAGACGTTAAAGCCGCTGACCAGAATCATGTCTTTTTTGCGGTCAACGATTTTGAAGAAACCGTTGTCGTCCAGAATACCGACGTCACCAGATTTGAAGTAGCCGTCGGCCGTCATCACCTTGTCGGTTTCGTCAGGCCGCTGCCAGTAACCCGCCATGACCTGTGGGCCCTTGATGGCAATCTCACCTGGCTGGCCGTGCGGCACGTCGTTGCCGTCATCGTCCAACAATTTGAAATATGTGCTAGGTATTGGCACGCCAACCGTGCCCGTAAAGGTTTTGCTGTTGGTTGGGTTGCAACTGGCAGAAGGGGACGTCTCGCTCAGGCCATAGCCCTCAACAATCGGGCAACCGGTTTTCTCCAGCCAGAGCTTGGCCACTGCACTGGTCACGGCCATTCCGCCACCGAGCGAGATTTTCAGTTGTGACCAGTCCACGGTGTTGAAGTCAGGGTGATTGGCCAAACCGTTAAACAGCGTGTTGACCGCCGGGAAGCTGTTGACCTTGTGTTTCGCCAATTCCTTCAGGACAGCGGGAAAATCGCGTGGGTTGGGGATCAATATATTTTTGCCGCCAGTGCGCATGCCAAGCATCATGTTGACGGTAAAAGCGAAGATGTGATACAGCGGTAGCGCGCACACGTACACCGGTTGCACGCCCGGCTGCATGCTGGCCATGGCCGGGATGTTCCACGCTTCAGATTGCAGCACGTTGGCAATCACGTTGCTGTGCAGCAGCACCGCGCCTTTTGATACGCCAGTTGTGCCGCCTGTGTACTGCAACACGGCGACATCGGTCGGTTTGAGGTCGGGACGCTTGAGTGTGGCTGCTGCGCCCTTGGCCAGTGCATCGTTAAAGCGCACCGCGCCTGGCAAATTAAATGTGGGCACCATTTTTTTGACGTTGCGCACCACGTAGTTGACCAGTGCGCCTTTGAGCAGACCGAGGCGGTCGCCCATGGCGCACATCACCACATGCTTGATCGGTGTGGCAGCAATGCACTGCTCCAGCGTATTGGCGAAGTTTTCAATGATGACAATCGCTTTGGAGCCAGAGTCCTTGAGCTGGTGCTCCAGCTCACGCGGCGTGTAAAGCGGGTTGACGTTGACCACCACAAAGCCGGCACGCAAGATGGCGGCGACGCTGATGGGGTACTGCGGTACGTTGGGCATCATGATGGCGACGCGGTCGCCTTTGGCCAAACCCAGGCTTTGCAGATAAGCGCCAAAGGCTACTGACAAGCTGTCGGTTTCGCCGAAGGTGACTTCCTTGCCCATGAAGCTGTACGCCACTTTGCTGGCGTTCTTTTTGAAGGCTTCTTCCATCAGCGCCACCAGCGAGGTGTACTGGCTGGTGTCTACGTCATAAGGGACACCGGGTGGGTAGGCTTTAAGCCAAGGTCGAGCGCTCAGGTCTGCGGGGGTAGCGACTGTCATGCTGGTTTTCTCCATTGCGGTTATTGCTTACAGCTTTGGATTCTCAGGGCTGGCCTTGTCTCTGGCTATTGCGTTTTCCCTAGGGTTTGCTGGGAATTTGAAGGGAGTTACCTCTAACGCGCGACTTAAAGCTGGGCGGGTCGGGGGCATTAAACGCAGAAGCGCAGAGAACGCAGAGGGCCGCAGAGAAAACAATAAATATTATTGAAATTACTTTGCCTCGTTTTACTCTGCGGTCTCTGCGCCTCTGCGGTGAATGACGTCAAGCTCACTCAATCGCCTTGCCCATGTCCTCAATCACCTTCTTCGCGTCGCCAAACACCATCATGGTTTTATCCATATAAAACAATTCGTTGTCCAGACCCGCATAACCTGCAGCCATCGAACGTTTGTTGACGATGACCGTCTTTGCCTTGTAGGCTTCCAGAATCGGCATGCCGTAAATCGCGCTGCCCTTGACGTGCGCCGCAGGGTTCACCACATCGTTGGCACCCAAAATAATCGCCACATCAGCCTGGCCAAACTCGGCGTTGATGTCTTCCATCTCATGCACCTGGTCGTAGGGCACTTCAGCCTCTGCCAGCAGCACGTTCATGTGGCCAGGCATGCGGCCAGCGACTGGGTGAATGGCGTATTTGACGGTGATGCCTCTGTCAGTCAGCTTTTGCGCGAGCTCTTTGACCGAGTGCTGGGCACGGGCTACGGCCAAACCGTAGCCCGGCACGATGATGACGGTTTCAGCATTGCCCAAAATGAAGGCGGCGTCGTCGGCCGAACCGGACTTGACGGGACGCTGCTCTTTGCTGCCTGTGGCCGCGGTGGCAACTTCGCCGCCAAAACCGCCCAAAATCACGTTGAAGAACGAACGGTTCATCGCCTTGCACATGATGTAGCTCAAAATCGCGCCTGACGAGCCGACCAGTGAACCTGCAATGATCAACATCGAGTTGTTCAGGCTAAAGCCAATGCCCGCTGCCGCCCAGCCAGAGTAGCTGTTGAGCATCGATACCACCACCGGCATGTCTGCGCCGCCAATCGGGATGATGATCAGCACGCCCAGCACAAAGGCGAGTGCCAGCATCGCAAAAAACGCCGTCCAGTTACCCGTCAAACTGAAGGCCAGACCCAAGCCCAGCATGACCAAACCCAGTACCAGGTTCAGCATGTGCTGGCCCGAGAAGGTCACAGGCGCGCCCTGAAAGAGGCGAAATTTGTACTTGCCACTCAGTTTGCCAAACGCAATCACCGAGCCGCTGAAAGTCACCGCACCAATCGCCGCACCTAAAAACAGCTCC
>JAYVPR010000079.1:0-9322 GCA_043757245.1 Polaromonas sp.
TTATTTTTCATTTATCTGCAGCTGTCAGTGGTGAATGTGAAGCAGATTTTGACTTGGGGATGCGCAGCAACATTGACGCCACCCGCGCGTTGCTGGAGGTTTGCCGCGCGGCGGGCAACTGCCCAACCGTCGTGTTTGCCAGCTCACTGGCGGTGTTTGGCAATTCAGCCGCGCAGCCGCTGCCTGCTGTTATTGACGACCGCACGCTACCCACACCCCAAAACAGTTACGGCATACAGAAATTCATTGGCGAGCAATTGGTGGCTGACTATGGCCGCAAAGGCTTTATCCGCGCCCGCAATGTGCGGCTGATGACGGTCAGCGTTCGGCCCGGCAAACCCAATGGTGCAGCATCCAGTTTTTTAAGCGGCATGATCCGTGAGCCGCTGGCTGGCGTTCGCGCAACTTGCCCCGTCCCCAAAGATACTGCCGTGGCGCTGAGCTCACCCGCCCGCACCATTGCCGGACTGATCTGTGCTGTCACGGCCAGTGATGCTGCGTGGGGTGCGCGTACGGCCATTAATTTGCCTGCCCTGCGTACGACGGCGGGCGAGATGTCGGACGCACTTAGTAAGCTGGCTGGCCAAGCAACCGCAGACCTGATCGACTGGACACCTGACCCGGCGATTATCAACATAGTCACGAGCTGGCCAGCCAACATCGACGCAGCGCGCGCGAGGGCCATCGGATTGATACCCGACACAGACTTTGAATCAATTATTCGCAGTTACATAAGCGAAAACCCTGATGCAGTTGTCGGGTCGCTGATGCGACAATAAAAAGTTGTATGATAAATTTTTTAAGCGTGCTTACGCATCTGGTCGCACGACATTTCGTTTAAAAACAGGAGACTACGTGAAACTTTCGAAATTGATTCTGGGCATGGCCCTTGGCTTGGGCCTGACGTCTGCCGCAACTGCACAAACCGTTTTAAAAATTGGGTACGCAACGACGGCCACATCACACTACGGTGTTGGTTCTACCGCTTTTTGCGACGACATTGAAAAAGGCACTCAAAACCGTTACAAGTGCCAGCAGTTTCCATCATCTGCGTTGGGCGGCGAGCGTGAAATGATCGAAGCCGTGCAGTTAGGCACACTTGACCTGGTCAACACCTCGACGGGCCCAGTTGGCAACTTCGTGCCTGAAGTCAAGATTGTTGACATCCCATTTTTGTTCCGTGACTACGACCATGCGCGCAAGGTCATGGACGGCCCTGTAGGACAAGAGATTCTGGCCAAGTTTCCAAGCAAGGGCATCATTGCTTTGGGTTGGACAGAAAACGGCTTTCGTCACATGACCAACAACAAACGCGACATCGTCAAGCCAAGCGACGCAGCTGGCCTAAAAATGCGCACCATGGAAAATAAAGTTCACATGGACGGTTATCGCACGTTCGGCATCCTGCCGACACCGATGGCTTTCCCGGAACTGTTCGGCGCGTTGCAGCAAGGCACGGTTGATGGCCAGGAAAACCCGATCCCCGTGATTTTGGCATCGAAGTTTGCGCAGGTTCAAAAGCATCTGTCCTTGACGGGTCACGTGTATTCACCTGCCCTGCTGCTGCTGTCACCAAAGGTCTGGGCCAAACTGTCTGACGCGGACAAAAAAGTGTTTGCAGATGCAGCTACAAAAGCCGGTGCTGCACAGCGCAAAAAAGTCAATGATGACGAAAACACCGGCATTGCCCAGCTTGAGAAAGATGGCATGAAAGTCACGAAAGTCGTTGATGGTCAGGCCTTCCGCGATGCGCTCAAACCAGCTTATTTAGCCTATGCCAAAGAGTTCGGTGCAGACAATATCAAGCGGATTCAAGATATCAAATAATCGCGATAATTTGCTGCCGCCCGGAAGCTGATTCAGTGACCGGGCGGCTTTTTATTTCTGCAACACAAGATTTGGATACGATTTGAAGACTTTTGAGCGCTACTTTCTCGGCTTTAACCGCTGGGCACTGATTCTTTTGCTAGCCGCCATGGCCTGCATTATTTTTACCAATGTGGCTTTGCGCTACCTGACCAACAATTCAATTGAATGGGCCGAGGAAGTCTCGCGCCACATGATGATCTGGCTGACGTTTTTGGGCGCCGGACCGGTGTTGCGCTACGGCGGTCATATTGCAGTTGAAAACCTGCAAGACACGTTGCCAAAATCGTTGGCTGTAGCCGTCAGGGTTGTCATATCTCTTTTACTGTTTGCTTTCTTCGGCATGATGATTTACTACGGTTGGATTTATATAGGCCGCACTATGTACCAGCTCACGGCTGCTACGCAAATTCCGTTTGCCTACATTTACGCAGCCATGCCGGTGGGCGGCGTGCTGTGCGTGATTCATTTGCTGCTAATCTTGCGCAGCTATGTGCTTGACAGAACTTTTGCAAGCGATGCGCATTTTGATGCTATGGCAAGTGCGTCACTATGAGCGCCAGCTTAATCCTCCTCACATCGGTGTGCGTTCTGTTGGCCATTGGCGTGCCCGTGGCGTTTGCACTCGGCTTGGCTACCGCCATCACTTTAGTGGTGGCTGACAACTACCCGCTGCTTGTATTGCTAAAAGAAACCTTCACGGGCATTGACAGTTTCCCGCTGATGGCAGTGCCGTTTTTTATTCTGGCGGCCGAGCTGATGAGCGGCGGCTCTTTGACCGAAGTGCTGCTTAAATTTGCAGGCCAGTTTGTGGGCCACAAACGCGGCGGTTTGGGCTACACCAACGTGGTGTCGCTTACTTTCTTTTCCGGTATTTCGGGTTCCGCTTTAGCCGATGCCGCAGGACCCGGCTCAATGCTGATTCGTATGATGGACAAAGCAGGCTACGACCGGTCATACGCGGCGGCGCTCACGGCCGCAACCGCCATTGTCGGGCCGATTATTCCGCCGTCCATCATCATGATTATTTATGCACTGCAAGACGAAAACGTCTCTGTTGGAGCCTTGTTCATTGCAGGTTTTGTTCCAGGTATTTTGATTGCCGTTGCTATGTGCATCGTCAATTACCACGTCTCCAAAAAGCGCAATTACAAAGGCGCAGGTGCGCTTCCACCCCTGCCAGAAATTTTGCGCACCACTTGGAAGGCCATTCCAGCACTGTTGCTGCCCGTCATTATTTTGGGCGGCATGCGGGCGGGCTGGTTCACACCGACAGAAGCTTCCGTCGTTGCGGTGTTTTATGCACTGCTATGCGGTAAGTTTATTTACCGCACGCTGGAATGGAAGGCACTGCCCGACATCTTGGCTAGGTCCGCCTTGTTGACGGCTTCCGTGCTCATCATTATTGGGTTGTCAGCATCGTTTGCGTGGATTTTGACCATTGAGGGTTTGCCGCAGCAAATGGCCGACTGGATTGTGAGCATGAACCTGTCGCCGTGGATGTTTTTAATTTTCGTGAACATCTTTTTGTTGTTGTTCGGTATTTTTATCGAACCCCTACCAGGCGTGATGTTGCTGGCGCCGATTCTGGCACCTGTGGCTGTCAAGTTGGGGATTGATCCCATTCACTTCGCAATGGTGGTGATCTACAACCTCACGCTGGGCATGATCACACCGCCCGTTGGTGGCTTGTTGTTTGTGACCTCAAACGTGTCTCGCGTACCAATGGGGCCACTGGTGAAGGAACTGATGCCGTTTTTATGGGCCCACGCGGTGGTGTTGGTGCTGCTAACGTTTGTACCGGCTCTCAGCACCTGGGTGCCTCGCGCCTTGGGATTCAAGTAATTAGCCGGGTAACCGCCGTTAGATGGGTGGTGTGCGCTACACTTTGAAGGTCAGGAGAGAGTTCTTCTCGCAAGAACCGCCGAAGGCGCAAGTGCTACCTCTAATGGCGCATTGAACGCTCAGGCCAAAGGACTGACAACCGCCCGAGAATGCGCTGTATTCAAGGGCGTTCCCTACTGGAGAGAGGTTGCGAATGCAATCCACCGAAGGAGCAAACCCGCATCGCCGGGTGAATCTCTCAGGTACCCAGGACAGCAGGGGCAGCCCGTGGTTTTGAACCACGGAATATGTTTGCCCCCCTCGGAGAATGTCCTTGTCCCCTGCTGATCAACTGCTTAAAACGCCGCTATACGACCTGCAAGTAGAACTTGGTGCGCGCATGGTGCCATTTGCGGGGTACAGCATGCCCGTACAGTACACGGCTGGCCTGATGGCCGAGCACCTGCACACGCGCAGCGCCGCTGGGCTTTTTGATGTGTCTCACATGGGGCAATTGCGCCTTGAAGGCAGTGATGCAGCAGCAGCATTTGAAAGCCTGATGCCCGTCGATGTGATGGACCTGCCCGTGGGCAAACAGCGCTACGGCTTGCTGCTCAATGATGCGGGCGGCATCATGGACGACCTGATGTTTTTTAATACTGGTGAAGGTATCTTCATCATCGTCAATGGTGCCTGCAAGGCTGTTGACATCGCTCATATTCAGAAAAAAATAGGTGCTGCCTGCAACGTGATCCCCATGCCAGAGATGGCACTGCTCGCCCTGCAAGGCCCCCAAGCAGTCACCGCCCTGAGCCGCCTCGCACCCGGCATTGAAAAACTGGTGTTCATGACCGGCGGCCGCTTTGACGTGGCCGGTTGCGACTGCTTTTTAACCCGCAGCGGCTACACAGGCGAAGATGGTTTTGAGATTTCAGTGCACAGCGATCAGGCTTCAAGGTTGGCGCGCGCATTGCTGGCGCAACCCGAAGTCAAACCCGTTGGCCTGGGTGCTCGCAACTCGTTGCGGCTTGAAGCTGGACTTTGTTTGTACGGCAACGACATAGACGAGACCACCACGCCGATTGAAGCCAGCTTGAACTGGGCGATTCAAAAAGTCCGCCGTGCAGGCGGCGCACGGGCAGGCGGCTTTCCAGGTGCTGAAAAGATACTGGCACAACTCGCAGATGGCAATAGCTTGTCCCGCAAGCGCGTCGGCTTGATGGCGCTAGAACGCGTCCCGGTGCGTGACCACACCACTTTGCATACACTCAGCGGCAAAGCGATTGGCGAAGTCACCAGTGGCCTGCTGGGGCCCAGCATCAACCAGCCAGTGGCCATGGGCTATGTTGGCCCTGAATTTGCATCCATCGGCACGCAAGTCAACGCCATGGTGCGTGGCAAACCGGTGTTGATGGAAGTATGCAGCATGCCTTTTGTGCCGACCAACTACTTTCGCGGATAAATTCAATTTTTAACTGGAGAACCCCATGACCCTCAAATACACCGAAGACCACGAATGGCTGAAGATTGACGGCGATATCGCCACCGTTGGCATCACGCACCATGCGCAAGACGCACTGGGCGATGTGGTATTTGTCGACCTGCCTGCTGTGGGCGCCACCATGGCGCAAAAGGAAGTTGCTGGCGTGGTCGAGTCCGTCAAGGCCGCTGCCGATGTGTACATGCCGGTCAGCGGTGAAATTCTTGAAGTCAACGAAACCCTTCGTGATGACCCTGCTCTGGCCAACACCGATCCACTGGGTGCAGGCTGGTTCTTCAAGGTCAAGCTGTCGGATGCGTCGCAACTGGCGGCGCTGATGGATGAGACCAGCTACGGCACTTTTTCAGCCAACGCTTGATTTGTTCTTGACATCGCGGACTTGATCCGCAATCCACACGGTCTGCGCAGTTCGCAGTGCAAATGCGGGGACTGGATCCCGAGTCAAGCCCGGGATAACTACCTTTTGATTCTGGAGTTTTTATGTTGATGCAATCCGCCAAGCCCTTGGCCGAACTTGAAAACACATCTGAGTTCATCGCCCGCCACATTGGCATTGATGATGCGGCCGAGGCGCACATGCTCAGCGTGCTGGGCGCTGCATCACGCCGTGCGTTGATCGAAACGATCGTGCCACGCTCGATTGCCCGCTCAAGCGCCATGGCGATTCCTGCGCCCGTGACCGAGGCTGAAGCACTCAAACAGCTCAAAGCGATTGCATCGAAAAACAAAGTGCTGAAAAGCTTTATCGGCCAGGGCTACTACGGCACGTACACGCCCGGCGTGATCTTGCGCAACGTTCTTGAAAACCCCGCCTGGTACACAGCCTACACGCCCTACCAGGCTGAAATTTCACAAGGCCGGATGGAGGCGCTCATCAACTTCCAGACCATGATTTGCGATTTGACGGGTATGCCGATTGCCAATGCGTCGATGCTCGACGAAGCCACGGCGGCGGCCGAGGCCATGACACTGGCCAAGCGCAGTGTCAAAAGCAAATCAAACATCTTCGTTGTCGCCGGGGACTGTCATCCGCAAACGATTGAGGTGATTCAAACCAGAGCCAAGCCGCTGGGCATCACCGTACTGCTGGCCAATTCAGCGCCCGAATGGCATACCGCCTTGCAGGGCGACTATTTCGCCGTACTGGCGCAATACCCCGCCACCAGTGGTCGTATTGACGACTTGCGCGCCTACGTGTCTTTGGTACACGCCAAGCACGCCGCTTTCGTCGCTGCTGCTGACCCGTTGGCACTGACGCTGTTGACACCACCCGGTGAATGGGGTGCAGACATCGTCGTCGGCACGACCCAACGCTTTGGTATGCCCATGGGTGCAGGCGGCCCACATGCGGCGTATCTGGCTTGCCGTGATGAATTTAAACGCTCCATGCCTGGCCGTTTGGTCGGTGTGTCGATTGATGTGCATGGCAACCCGACGTATCGCCTGGCGCTGCAAACACGTGAACAACATATTCGCCGTGAAAAAGCCACGTCCAATATTTGCACCGCACAAGTATTGCCCGCCGTGGTGGCCAGCATGTATGCGGTGTACCACGGCCCGCAGGGCTTGAAGCGCATTGCGCAGCGCGTGGCCAGCTATACCGCCATTTTGGCCAAGGGTTTGACACAGCTCGGCTACGAGATGCAGGGCAACAGCGCGTTCGATACGCTCAGCTTTAAAACCGATGATGCTACTGAATCAATAGCTGCTTGCGCACGTAAATCGGGGGCCAACCTGCGGATTTACTATAAAAACCACCTGTACATTGCGCTTGACGAGACCACCACACGCGCCGATATTGAACTACTCTGGGATATCTTCGATTCCGTTCGCTCTGGAAACCACGCCGTTCGCCCTGAGCCTGTCGAAGGTTCGGCTTCGACAAAGCCTGTCCTGAGCTTGTCGAAGGGCTCAGCCCGAACGGATCTGAATTTCGCGCAATTTGAAAAAGGCATAGAACCGCTCATCCCGACCGAACTGCGCCGCACCAGCGAGTTTTTAACCCATCCGGTCTTTAACACGCACCACAGTGAAACCGCCATGCTGCGTTACATCCGCCGTTTGAGCGACAAGGATTTGGCGCTTGACCGCAGCATGATCCCACTGGGCAGTTGCACCATGAAGCTCAACGCCACCAGCGAGATGATTCCCATCACCTGGCCCGAGTTTGCCAACATCCACCCGTTTGCACCCGCTGACCAACAGCGTGGCTATGCCGAGCTGGACGAACAGTTGCGCGACTGGCTGTGCCAGGCCACCGGCTATGCCGGCATCAGTTTGCAACCCAATGCGGGCTCACAGGGTGAATACGCGGGCATGCTGATCATCAAGGCATTTCATGATGCGCAAGGCCAGGGTCACCGCAACATTTGCCTCATACCCGCGTCAGCCCACGGCACAAACCCAGCCAGCGCGCAAATGGCCGGGATGACCGTCGTCGTCACTGGCTGCGACGCCAAAGGGAATGTGGATATGGTCGACATGGCTAAAAAGTGCAAACAACACAGCGCCAACCTGGCAGCGGTGATGATTACTTACCCATCCACCCACGGCGTATTTGAAGCCAATGTCAAAGAGCTGTGCGCACTGGTACACAGCCACGGCGGGCGCGTGTACGTCGATGGCGCCAACATGAACGCGCTGGTCGGCACCGCAGCGCCAGGCGAGTTTGGCGGCGACGTGAGCCACCTCAATTTGCACAAAACCTTTTGCATCCCCCACGGCGGTGGCGGGCCGGGCGTGGGCCCGGTGTGCGTAGTGGCGGACTTGGTGCCGTACTTGCCAGGCCACGCCACGGCAGGATTGTTAGGTGGTGGCGTGGGAGCCAGCCCCGCCGACAGGCCGCCCTTAGGCGGGACAGCCCCCTCGGGGGGCAGCGCATTACACGCAGTGAAAAGCGTGGGGGCCATATCAGCAGCCCCGTTGGGTAACGCCGCAGTTCTACCCATCAGCTGGATGTACTGCCGCATGATGGGCCCGGAAGGCTTGAAGCAAGCGACTGAAATTTCGATCCTGTCAGCCAACTACATCAGCACCCGCCTGAAAGACCACTTCCCGACGCTGTACGCCAGCGAGGCAGGCTACGTCGCGCACGAATGCATTCTGGACTTGCGCCCCCTGAAAGAGACCAGCGGCGTGACAGCAGAAGACGTGGCCAAGCGCCTGATGGACTACGGCTTTCACGCACCCACGCTGAGCTTTCCCGTCGCGGGGACACTGATGGTTGAGCCCACCGAGAGCGAAGATTTGAAAGAAATCGACCGCTTCATCAACGCCATGATTTCAATCCGGGCGGAGATTGCACAGATTGAAAGCGGTGCCTGGCCGCAAGACAACAACCCACTAAAGCATGCGCCGCATACAGCCGCCAGCGTGATCGCAGCCGAATGGAATCGCCCGTATTCGCGTGAGGTGGCCGCCTTCCCGGTAGCGGCGCTCAAAACGTCAAAGTACTGGCCCACCACTGGCCGGGTAGACAACGTGTACGGCGACCGCAACTTGATGTGCAGTTGTGTGCCGGTGAGTGAGTATGCTTGATGGCGCGTCAATTGCTATAAATTAAGGAGCTGTTAGCGGCCGTATTTATTGGGTCTGAGCAAGATTTTTATCTTGAATCCAAGTATCGTAAATCGGCTGTAGCGCCTATTTGACGTTGCTTTTGACCAGCGCATAAACAAACAGCAGCACGATAGCGCCGACCACCGACGCCACAAAACCTGCAACCTGACCGGTTTGGTAAAAGCCCAGCGCCTTGCCCGCGTAGCCTGCTAAAAATGAACCGGCCACACCCAAGATGGCGGTCATGATCCAGCCGAGTTTGTCGTTGCCGGGTTTAAGGGCGCGGGCAATGAAGCCGACGATCAGGCCAATGAAGAGGGTTCCTAAAATTGACATCATGCGCTAGTTCCTTTAAAAAATGACTCCAAGTGCCATGAAATGTACCCGAGTCCTGCGCTCTGGTTAGGCTCACGCCATAACACTGTCGCCCTTCACGCGAAGGCATGCCGACAATGTGCGCAGCCAGTTGTATGTAATTCCGTTTCCAGATCGATACGACATTAGGCGCGAAGCCGCAGACAGTGCTATTGCACGGCAAGGCGAAGCAACAACATGTCGGATTGATATGGAAAT
>JAYVPR010000080.1:0-2527 GCA_043757245.1 Polaromonas sp.
CTGAATTCCTTTATCCGTTCGCCCTGAGCTTGGTCGTTGGGTTTTCCTGTGCTAGCCAGGCTTCGACAGGCTCAGCCCGAACGGAAACTCAATACGTCACCGGGCCGGATCAATAATCTAGAAATGATTTGGAAATGAAATGTGATTGTCAGTTCTTATGCAGGATTTGATCGTTCAAAGGCTCGAAGGCCTGTACTGCCCGCCGGGTGACTTTTATATCGACCCCTGGCGTGCTGTCGAGCGAGCCGTCATCACCCATGCCCATGCCGACCATGCTCGTACCGGACACGGGCACTACCTGGCTGCTGCGCCAGCTGAGGGCGTGCTGCGCTCACGGCTGGGGCAGGGTATCGCGCTGCAAGCCGTGCAATACGGAGAAGTGGTCACCCACAACGGCGTGACCGTGTCACTTCACCCAGCCGGCCATGTGTTGGGCTCGGCGCAAGTGCGCTTGCAGCATGGCGGCCAGACCTGGGTGGCCAGCGGTGACTACAAGGTTGCTCCTGATGCCACCTGCACGCCGTTTGAGGCCCTGCGCTGCTATGTGTTCATCGCCGAGTCCACCTTTGGCTTGCCCATTTACCGTTGGCGGCCCGACGCGGAGGTGTTTGCCGAGATGAATGCCTGGTGGGCCGGCAACGCGGCAGTCGGACGCCCTAGCGTCTTGATGTGCTACAGCTTTGGTAAAGCGCAACGTATTTTGAGCGGAGTCGATGCGTCGATTGCCACTATCGTTGTTCACAGCGCAATTCAAACACTCAACACTGCTTACCGTGATGCTGGCGTGAATTTGCCTGAAACGAAATTGGTCAGTGAGGTTCTTGACCCAGCAGACTTCAAGCGTGCGTTAGTGTTGTGCCCACCCGGCGCTACCGTGGGGCCATGGATCAAACGGTTAGCGACTTCAGCGATGCTTTTGCCAGCGGCTGGATGCAGCTGCGCGGCGCGCGGCGGCGCGGCAGTTATGACAAAGGATTTGTGTTGAGTGACCATGCCGACTGGCCCGGGTTGATGGGTGCGATTGGCGCAACCGGGGCGAATCGCGTCATTGTCACGCACGGCAGCATTCCCGTCATGGTGCGGTATTTGACGGAACAAGGGCTTCAGGCCGAGTCTTTTCAGACGGAATATGGTGATGAGGCCGCTGAGGACACAGCAACAAAGGATGGGGCCGCTGCATGAAACACTTCGCAGCACTTTTCACCGAACTTTTATCGGGCGGCAAGCCCCGGCAAGTGGTTAAAACCGCCATGCTGCGAGCGCTGGCGTGCGAAGCTGCGGGGATTGAAGACTGGCTGTTTGATGAGTGCTACCAGACCGTTGGTGATTTGGCTGAAACCATTGCCTACATTTTGCCGTTGGACTTTGAGGCAAGCGATGTGGGCCTGGCTGTCTGGATAGAACAGCGGCTGCTACCCTTACGTGGATTGGACGAAGAAGAAATTGCGCAGCGCATCAAAAGCTATTGGCGTGAGCTTGACGCGCGTGGCCGCTTCTTGCTCATCAAGCTGCTGGTGCAGCGCGCATTGGCTGCGCATTCAGGCCTTGATGCCAAACGTATTGCCCAGCGCATGATGGGCTATGTCGATGCCAAAGTATTGCCGGATGCTAACAAATTCGAAGCGCTCATCGTTCATTCTGAAGGCGGTGCAGCCGATGTGATACTGGACGGCACAAGCGTCAAACTTTCGCCAATTGAACGCCTGGCGTCCTGGCCTGACTTTGCTGCTTTACGCACAGAGTCTCGGGTGCGCGGCGTTGAAGGCTTCATGCTCAAACGCGTTGATGCAATGTATGGAACCGGTCGAACCAAGGCTGACGGATTGTGGTGGAAATGGAAAATCGAACCCATGACCATCGATTGCGTTTTAATTTACGCACAAGCAGGCCATGGGCGCAGGGCGTCGCTTTACACCGACTACACCTTCGCGGTGTGGAATCGCCAGCCGGCCAATGCGCAAGAAGCCGATGCGGTCGTCCGCGCCATTGAAAAACGCGAACCCGCCAAAGAAGGCGCGCTGCAACTTACAGCGTTTGCTAAAGCCTATTCGGGCCTGACAGACGAAGAATTCAAACTTATCGATAGCGTGATTCGCAAAACCACGCAGGAAAAGTTTGGGCCGGTACGTAGCGTCAAGCCCACGCTGGTATTTGAGCTGGGTTTTGAAGGCATTAACCTGAGCCCGCGCCACAAAATCGGTATTGCGGTGCGCTTTCCGCGCATGTTGCGTATCCGCAGTGACAAGCCGCTGAACGAGGTGAATACGCTGGATGACCTTAAAATGCTATTAAATTAGTAGCTGCTTGTCCTTGTATTTATTCGTCTATAGGAATAAATTTATCCAAAAAAGCGGGATAAAAGAAG
The DNA here is from genome assembly GCA_043757245.1 of Polaromonas sp. Lineage (GTDB taxonomy): Bacteria > Pseudomonadota > Gammaproteobacteria > Burkholderiales > Burkholderiaceae_C > Polaromonas. The sequence continues at coordinate 2,366 of JAYVPR010000080.1, forward strand.
ATGAAACGGGTTATTGCGCGGTTTGGTAACATTAAAGAATGCTTATGAAATCAAATACGTCATTACAAGACGCCACGGACGAGGGCACACCTGTATCCGTCAAAATCCGCGAACGGCTGGCCGCTGCCAAGAAACGCTTCAACGCCAACGACAACATTGCCC
>JAYVPR010000081.1:0-2520 GCA_043757245.1 Polaromonas sp.
TTTCCAGATCGATACGACATTAGGCGCGAAGCCGCAGACAGTGCTATAGCACGGCAAGGCGAAGCAACAACATGTCGGATTGATATGGAAATGGAATTAATTGCAAATCAACTTGCAGAGAAAGCTTTTGAACATGTACCAATACCAACAACCTGACCTGACAGGTCACTTCGGCATTTACGGTGGCAGTTTTGTATCTGAAACCTTGACCCACGCCCTGACCGAACTCAAAGACGCTTACGCAAAATACCAGCACGAACCGGAATTTTTAAAGGAATTCCATGACGAGCTGGCGCATTTTGTGGGCCGCCCATCCCCGATTTACCATGCTGCGCGCATGAGCCGCGAACAGGGCGGCGCGCAAATTTACCTGAAGCGCGAAGACCTAAACCACACTGGCGCGCACAAAATAAACAACACCATTGGCCAGGCCATGCTCGCCAAACGTATGGGTAAACCCCGCGTCATTGCTGAGACCGGCGCAGGCCAGCACGGCGTGGCTACAGCCACCATTTGCGCCCGCTACGGGCTTGAATGCGTGGTCTACATGGGCAGCGAAGATGTCAAGCGCCAAAGCCCAAATGTGTACCGCATGAAGCTGCTTGGCGCGACGGTTGTACCCGTTGAATCAGGCAGCAAAACATTAAAAGATGCACTGAATGAGGCCATGCGCGACTGGGTGGCCAATGTTGACAACACTTTTTACATCATCGGCACAGTAGCTGGCCCGCACCCCTACCCAATGATGGTGCGGGATTTTCAAAGCGTGATCGGCAATGAATGCATCACACAAATGCCCGCGATGCTCGCTTCCCTTCCCAATAAATTGACAGGTGTCGAGCAACCTGATGCGGTGATTGCCTGCGTGGGCGGCGGCAGCAATGCGATGGGTATATTTCACCCGTACATCACTTATGAAAACACCCGATTGATCGGTGTTGAAGCCGCCGGCGAAGGGATGGACAGCGGCAAACATTCTGCATCGCTGCAACGTGGCCTGCCCGGCGTGCTGCACGGCAACCGTACTTATGTGCTGCAAGATGACGACGGCCAGGTCACCGAGACACACAGCATCAGCGCGGGCCTGGACTACCCCGGCGTGGGCCCTGAGCACGCATTTTTAAAAGATATTGGCCGAGCCGAATACGTGGGCATCACTGACAAGGAAGCGCTCGATGCTTTTCACTACCTGTGCCGCACCGAAGGCATCATCCCCGCGCTTGAGTCTGCGCACGCAGTAGCCTACGCGATGAAGCTGGCCAAAACCATGCGCATCGACCAGTCAATTCTGGTCAACTTGTCAGGCCGGGGCGACAAGGATATTGGCACGGTGGCTGATTTGAGCAACGCCGATTTTTATTGCCGCCCGAGTTGCAAAGGCCAGTCGATAAAAGGACAACTTGCTTTAGGCGGCGCACACCTTGTTGAGTTTGTCAAATGAGCAGAATAGACACCACCTTTTCGAAGCTCAAAGCGCAAAATAGAACAGCGCTCATCCCCTACGTGATGGCAGGCTATCCGTATGCCGATGTCACGCCAGATTTGATGCATGGCATGGTCAAAGCCGGAGCCGATGTGATAGAACTCGGCATCCCTTTTTCAGACCCCAGCGCAGACGGCTTGGTCATTCAAAAAGCCGGCGAAAAAGCCTTGGCCCTCGGCATTGGGCTAGCCAAAGTGCTGGATATGGTCACGGCCTTTCGAGCGCAAGACAGCATCACCCCCGTGGTGCTGATGGGCTACGCCAACCCGGTCGAGCGTTATGAGATCAAACACGGTGCCGGCAGCTTTATCAAACACGCATCGACCGCCGGGGTAGACGGCCTGCTGATCGTCGACTATCCACCAGAAGAATGCGAAGCCTTCGCGACCGATCTGCGCGCCCACAACATGGACTTGATCTTTTTGCTTGCCCCCACCAGTACTGACGAACGCATGGCTCAAGTTGCCCGCGTGGCCAGCGGCTACGTGTACTACGTGTCGCTGAAAGGCGTGACGGGTGCCGGCAACCTGGACACTGCAGCAGTCAAGGCGATGCTGCCCCGCATTCGCCATCACGTCAGTATTCCAGTCGGCGTAGGCTTTGGAATACGTGATGCCGCCACGGCCAAAGCGGTCGGTACGGTCGCCGACGCGGTGGTGATTGGCAGCAAGATCATCCAGCTGATTGAAAACGCACCGAGGGATCGGGTAGCAGGTGTGGCACACGACTTTCTACAAGAAATTCGGCTAGCGTTGGACGCATAATCTCTAGCAGTCTGTCGGACTTAAGTCGTCGAAAGCGAAAATCGGCCCCAGCGAGGATAGTTTTTGACGTTTTCTTACCCAATATCTGGATATTGGGTAAGAAAACGGCGAAAAATAGACCGCTGCGGTCGATTTGTAGCCGACGATTCTTAAGTCCGACAGGCTGCTAGACACTCTCGACTTAGATTGGAAAAAAGGAACTGACCGATGTCCTGGCTAGAAAAACTCCTGCCCCCAAAAATCACGCCCACCGACCCGAGCGAGCGCCGCAGT
>JAYVPR010000082.1:0-2518 GCA_043757245.1 Polaromonas sp.
GGCCATGTAGTCCCGGTGTACAAACACTTGCGAGCCACCAAGAGATTGCAGGTTGCTGGCCTTGATGTGTTTGAAGGCGTCGTCCAGCACGCTTTGCTGGGCAGCAGTCAAAGCAAAGGCGCGATGCCTGGCTACATACCAGTCGGGGAATAGCGCCAGTTCACGTGACAGCAACGCGTCGTCATAGGGCGGCAGTACGCCGGGTTTGGACGACAGTTGCCAGCGCACTAGGGCGTCAGTGGCCTGCACATACAGCTCGTAGTGCGCAGCCGTCGGCTGGGCAATCGCGTCAACCGGCAGCGGCGGCGCAATGACTTCCATCATGGTTTGCGCGCCCAGGTCGCTCAGCAGCATGAAGCCTGCGGCCTGGTTCCAGGCCAATACACGGGGCGCGCTCAGGCCGGCTTCAGCCATCAGGCCAGCCACTTTCACAAACGGATGGCAGTCCTCTTTGTCAGGGGGTGCGTCCATGATGATGCAGGTGCCCGCCGGGTGTGTGTCAAGTCTGAAATAACGACGAAAGCTCGCATCGGCAGAGGCTAGGCGCAGGCTACCCACATCCAGGGCATGTATGGTAGCTACAGTCTGTAACCAAGCATTAAAAGTCTGTTCGCGGACGGGGTCTGCCCATGCGATGGGTACAAACGCCGCAGTGCTGGCGGCGGTGTGGGGGAGGGTCATGGTGTTTGCGCTCCGGCATCTAGGCGGTCATGGATAATCATGGTTGATTCTACAAACGGGTTTACCTTTTACTCATGATGCGCCGCGCATCCCGCCAGCTTTTTATTCCATCTCCGGTGCGTCGTGCCGTTCTGTGTCTGGTGTCTGCCACCGGACTCGGGATGCTGGGCGCCCCGGTGTGGGCGCAGGCGATAGAACCCCCAGTGCAGATTTTAAGCATTGACGATACACCGCGGGTTTTAAAAAGCACGCCCATGCTGGCAGAAACACCGCCCGCCGACCCCACCAGCATGCCGCCTACCTTTGTGTTTGGCGACCGCATTTCAGGCCGCACTGACCTGGAAACCATCATCGATGGCAATGCCGAACTGCGCCGCGGTAAAAACGCCATTCGCGCTGACCGCATTGAGTATTACCAGCCTGATGATCAAGTCACCAGCCGAGGCAATGTACGCATCAACAGCGCTGGCAACCTGTTTAATGGCCCCGAGTTGCAGCTGAAAATCGATACTTTTGAGGGCTACTTTTTAACCCCAAAATATCGATTTTTGTCCAACGGCGGCAATGGCACAGCCGAGCGTATTGATTTTATTGACGACAAGCGCATGGTGGCGCAGGGCGCAACCTTCACCACTTGCGAGCGGGGTGATGAAAAAACCTGGGAGCCCGCCTGGATCTTGAGCGGCACCAGCTTTAAATTTGACCAGGAAGCCGACACCGGTGAGGCCCGAGGCGCAGTGCTGCGTTTTAAAAACGTACCGATTCTGGCTTTCCCGACCATCAGTTTCCCGCTCAGCGACAAGCGCAAGTCCGGCCTGCTGCCGCCAAGCTTTAACCTTGACAGTACCAGCGGTTTTGAGGTCAGTCAGCCGTATTACTTCAACATTGCACCGAACCGCGACGCCACACTCACCACATCTGTCATGAGCAAGCGCGGCATCGATCTGGGCGGAGAAGCACGCTACCTGGAGCGCGACTATGCGGGCAAACTGCGCGCCAACTTCTTGCCCGGCGACACTTTAAGAAAAAACAACCGCTGGTCGTATGCCTTGCAGCACACGGGCACGCTGGATACAGGCTTTTCGCAAGTGGGCAACCTGGGCTTGAACCTGAAATTGAACCGCGTCAGTGACAACAATTATTGGCGTGACTTTCCGCGCAGCAGCAGCTCGCTGACGCAGCGGTTGCTGTCCAATGATGTCAATTTAAGTTGGGGTCGGGGTTACCTGACGACTGGAGTGCGGGTTTTAAAGTGGCAAACCCTGCAAGACCCGCTGTCGCCCATCGTGCCGCCGTATGACAGGCTGCCGCAAGTGACGGCAGCGTACACCCGGGTCAACGCGCCGGTGGCAGGCGTGAGCGGCTTTGACTGGTCGGTTTTGGGCGACTTCACACGTTTTTCGTCAGACCGCCTGCTCACCAACCAGCCCAACAGTGACCGCGCTGTGTCGGTGGCGAAGCTCAGCCGCCCGTGGGTTACGCCTGGCGGCTACATCACGCCCAAGCTGCAACTGCACGCCACGACCTACAAATTTGACGCCCCGATTGAGGGTGGCGCTACCAGCGCATCGCGCGTCGTACCTACTTTCAGTCTGGACAGCGGCCTGCAATTCGAGCGTCAGGCCAGTTTGTTTGGCCACAACTTCACCCAAACGCTGGAACCACGGGCTTTTTATGTCCGCACACCGTTGCGCGACCAGTCGCTGCTACCAAATTATGATTCGGGCGCCAATGACTTCAACTTTGCCACGGTGTTTACCGAAAACGCCTTTGTGGGCAATGACCGCATCTCTGATGCCAATTTGTTGACGCTGGGCGTGACGTCCCGCCTGCTTGA
>JAYVPR010000083.1:0-2515 GCA_043757245.1 Polaromonas sp.
AAAACCTGGACCACCCTGGGCCAGTACGGCGAATGGATTTTTTGCCTGGTGCGCACCAGCACTGAGGGCAAGCCGCAGACCGGTATTTCGTTTTTGCTGATTGATATGACATCCCCCGGCGTCAGCGTCAAACCCATCGTGCTGCTCGATGGCGAGGCAGAGGTCAACGAGGTGTGGTTCGACAATGTTGAAGTGCCCGCCAACAACCTGATTGGCGAAGAAAACAAAGGCTGGACCTATGCCAAACATTTGCTGAGCCATGAGCGCACCAACATTGCCGACGTGAACCGCAGCAAGCGCGAGCTGGAGCGATTGAAAAAAATCGCCAAAACCGAAGGCGTTTGGGACGACCTTCGATTCAGGGACGAAATCGCCAAGCTTGAAGTCGATGTGGTGGCACTGGAGATGATGGTGCTGCGGGTGCTGTCGGCAGAGAAAACCGGCAAAAATTCGCTCGATATTGCAGGGCTTTTAAAGATCAAAGGCAGTGAAATCCAGCAACGCTACAGCGAACTGATGATGCTGGCCGCAGGCCCCTTCGCCCTGCCCTTGATTGAAGAGGCCATGGAAGCCGGCTGGCAAGGTGACTACCCCGGCGGTGCGCTGAGTGATGCGCCGCTGGCAGGCACGTACTTCAATATGCGCAAAACGACCATCTATGGCGGTAGCAATGAAGTCCAGCGCAACATCGTGTCGCAGTTTGTTCTAGGTTAATCAGGGAGTAGCTCATGGATTTCAATTTCACAGACGACCAGGAACAACTGCGCGACGCGGTACGCAAATGGGTAGGCAAAGGCTATGACTTTGAGCGCCGCAAAAGCATCACCGCAGCGGGCGGGTTCTCACGCGAGGCCTATGGCGAACTTGCCGAACTGGGCCTGACCGGCCTGTACGTGCCAGAAGCACATGACGGCATGGGAATGGGCCCGACCGAGGGCATGGTGGTGATGGAGGAACTTGGGCGCGGCATGGTGCTTGAGCCACTTGGTCAAACGCTGATTGCTGGTGCGGTGTTAGCAGGCTACGCGCCGGATGCCGTCAAAGCAGACTGGTTGCCAAAAATTGCATCAGGCGAATGTCTGGTTGTTTTGGCGCACCAGGAGCGTGGCGCGCGCTACAACCTCTCAAAATGCGATGCAAAAGCAGCACAAGCCCAACAAATATGGGCGCTAACAGCTACTAAAAGCATAGTACCAAGTGGCGATCACGCAGATGCTTTTATTGTGCCCGCCATGGCGCAGGGCAAGCTGGCGCTTTTTTTGGTTAACCGCTCAACCCCTGGCGTGACCACGCGCGGCTACGGCACACAAGACGGCGGCCGCGCCGCTGAGGTGGTGCTAAAAGACGCTGCCGCCACCCTGATCACACTTGACGGCGCAACCGCCCTGGCCCATGCGGTGGACATTGGCATTGCCTGCACCTGCGCTGAAGCGATCGGCGTGATGGACCAAGCCTTGCGCCTGACCGTCGAGTACATGAACACACGCAAACAGTTTGGCGTGGTCATCAGCAGCTTTCAGGCACTGCGGCACCGCGTGGCCGACATGAAGATGCAGCTTGAACTGGCCAGATCCATGAGCTATTACGCCAGCCTGAAGCTGAATGCCCCAGCCGCGGAGCGAAGCGCCGCCATGGCCAGAGCCAAATACCAGCTAGGCGTGTCAATGCGCAACGTGGGTCAAGAGGCGGTGCAGCTACACGGCGGCATTGGCGTGACAGACGAGTACATCGTCAGCCACTATTTCAAAAAGCTGACACAGTTGGAAATGACTTTTGGTGATACTTTGCACCATTTGGGTGAGGTCTCGGCTCACATGCAGGACACGGCTGGCGTGTTTGCTTGATTCGCTACGATCTTGGTCTTTAATAGCTTGGCAACTAGATAGTAAAAGAGGTTTTGCGTTTGAGTATCTTGTTCAAACACGCCATGCCGTTGGTACAGCGCATGTGCACACGGTTGACGTAGGACTACTCACGATAGGGGGCTTGCGCGCCATGTCAATGTTTACTGCCCTGTCGCCGTAACCCCACAGGTCAGCAAAAACGTGACACTGGAACTACCAGGGAAGGTTGGTATTGCTAAGCCGGCTCCCTGCAATGTGGCTATGTCCACCACAGCGGGACAAGCTGCCCCGCCAGATGGCAGGCAAGACACAGCTGTGCAATTGAGCCCTGCTGCTACCGGATCTTTGACCAGGCTGCTATTTGCTGACGACGGGCCACCGTTGCTCGCGGTGATGGTGTAGGTCGTAGTCGAGCCTGCGAGCAAGGTGGTGGTGCCATTGGTTTTCGTAATAGTTAAATTGGCTATTAACTGGATTGGGGAATTTACACTGGCCAACGAGGCTGGCGCTGCACCTGCTCCATCAATATCGCCAGTCGCCGTGTTGGTGATGGTTCCGCTCGCGGTTGCGTTAACGACAACACTGAATTTGACAGTTGCGGTTTGTCCCACTGCCAATACGCCACTGGCTTGGCCTGAACTGTTGACAGGCGTCGCCGTGACGTAGGGCAT
>JAYVPR010000084.1:0-2508 GCA_043757245.1 Polaromonas sp.
CGGAGACAAGCCCATGCCCATCATCACCAACATTGAAGACCTGCGCGTATTGCACAAAAAACGCGTGCCGCGCATGTTTTACGACTACGCCGATTCAGGCTCATGGACCGAGGGCACTTACCGCGCCAATGAGGCCGACTTTCAAGCCATCAAGTTCCGCCAGCGCGTGGCTGTGAACATGGAAGGCCGCTCTACCCAAACGCAAATGATTGGCCAAACCGTTGCCATGCCCGTGGCTATTGCACCCACCGGCATGAGTGGCATGCAGCACGCCGACGGTGAGATATGCGGTGCACGCGCCGCCAAAAAATTCGGTATCCCCTTCACGCTGTCCACCATGAGCATTTGCTCGATTGAAGATGTGGCCGAGGCCACCGGCGGGCACCCGTTCTGGTTTCAGCTCTACGTTTTAAAAGACCGCGACTTTATTGGCCGACTGATTGACCGCGCCAAAGCCGCCAACTGCTCTGCCCTGGTCATCACGCTTGATTTGCAAATTCTTGGCCAGCGTCATAAGGACTTGAAAAACGGTCTGTCTGCACCACCCAAATTAACCATCCCCAACATCATCAATATGGCTACCAAGCCGCGCTGGGGCTTGGGCATGCTGGCAACCAAGCGCCACGGCTTTGGCAACATCGTGGGCCATGTCAAAGGCGTTGAAGACATGACATCCCTCAGCGACTGGACAGCCAAACAGTTTGACCCAGCCCTGAACTGGGGCGACGTGGAATGGATTAAAAAGCGCTGGGGCGGCAAGATTATTTTGAAGGGCATTCAAGACGAAGAGGACGCCCGCCTGGCGGTTAACAGTGGTGCCGATGCGTTGATTGTGTCTAACCACGGCGGCAGGCAACTCGACGGTGCGGAGTCATCTATCCGCGCCTTGCCCCGCATTGTGGCCGCAGTGGGCAAAGACATTGAAGTCCACATGGACGGCGGCATACGCAGCGGGCAAGACGTGATCAAAGCCGTCGCACTGGGCGCCAAAGGCGTGTACATCGGCAGAGCCTGGCTATACGCGCTGGGCGCCATGGGCGAGCCAGGGGTGACCAAAGCGCTTGAGATCATTCACAAAGAGCTGGACCTGACGATGGCGTTTTGCGGCAAGACGAATATCAATGCTGTGGACAAAGGGATTTTGCTGCCCGGGTCGTATTGAGCCTAACCCCGCGCAATCCGGTTACCAATGCTCCAGCGATGTACCTCTGACGGGCCATCGTAAATTCTGAAACCGCGCATGTCGGTGAATATCTTTGAGACGATGGTTTCATCGGTGATGCCGCTGCCGCCCAGTACCTGTACGCTGCGGTCTACCACGCGCCATTCGGCTTCAGAGCACAACACTTTGGCCACGCTTGACTCATGCCTGCCGCGTGCGCCGCTGTCCAGCAGCCAGGCGCAATGCCAGATCGTCAGGCGGGCGGTGTGCAAATCCATTTCATTGTCGGCCAGCATAAAGCTCACGCCTTCGTGCTCTGCCAGTGGTTTGCCAAACGCGTGGCGGCCTCGCGCATAGTTTGCCGCCACTTCATGCGCGCGTCTGGCCGCACCCAGCCAGCGCATGCAGTGCGTCAGGCGGGCCGGTGCCAGGCGCACCTGCGCATATTTCAGACCCTGCCCTGCCTCACCCAGCACATCCGTGGCGGGCACACGCAAACCGTCAAAGCGTACCACCGCATGGCCACCGGTAAAGCATGAGTCCATCGCATTCATCTGGCGTTCAATGCGAATGCCTGGCTGCGTCATATCTGCCAAGAACATGGTGGGGCCCGCCATGCTTGCGCCGCTATCGCCTTCAATGCGCGCCATGATGATGGCAAAGCCCGCGCCTACAGCACCGGTAATCAGCCACTTCACGCCATCAATCACGTAGTCATCACCCTCACGCCTGGCCGTGGTTTGCAGCATTGACGGGTCAGAGCCTGACCCAGGCGCAGGTTCGGTCATGCAAAAACATGACCTGACATGGCCCTGCACCAGCGGCAGCAGCCAGCGCTGTTGTTGTGCGGGTGTGGCAACCAGTTCCATCAGGTGAATGTTGCCTTCATCTGGCGCATGAATGTTCATCGCCACAGGACCGAGTGGCGAAAACCCGGCCTCTTCAAACACAATCGCCTTGTCAACATGCGACAAGCCCATACCGCCATGGGCCACGGAGGCATGCGGCGTGAGCAGCCCGGCAGTGCGTGCATGCGCTACCAGTTCGCTGCGCAGCTCTTCAGCCGGGCCATGCGCACCCTGGCGTGGGTCATGCTCGTAAGGTATGACAAACTCTTTAACAAAGCGCTGGGTGCGCGCCTGCAAGTCAAGCTGATGTGGGGAAAGTCTGAAGTCCATGAGGCAAGCTTTAAGTTAAAAAATGCCGTAGCGGCACCGCTTGATTATGGCGACAACGCCCACGCTGGTAACGCTATGCTTACGGTGGCCCTTGGCCACCGCAACATGACACCCCCATGCCATCCCTGATACGCCGCATCGCCCACCTGGACATGGACGCTTTTTTCG
>JAYVPR010000085.1:0-2499 GCA_043757245.1 Polaromonas sp.
AAAGTCATAGGTGACCTTCTTTGAGGCAATTGATTTTTCCATCGAGCTGATGATCAGGTCAGCCGCTTCAAACCAGCCCATGTGGCGCAGCATCATTTCAGCTGACAAAATCTCGGAGCCTGGGTTCACGTAGTCTTTGCCTGCGTACTTAGGCGCGGTGCCGTGGGTGGCTTCAAAACAGGCCACAGTGTCAGACAAATTGGCACCCGGTGCAATGCCAATGCCACCAACCTGGGCTGCCAGCGCGTCAGAAATATAGTCGCCATTCAAATTAAGCGTGGCAACGACCGAGTAATCAGCCGGGCGAAGCAAAATTTGCTGCAAGAACGCATCGGCAATCACGTCTTTAATGACAATTTCTTTGCCAGTTTTCGGGTTTTTGAACTTGCACCATGGACCACCATCAATTAGCTCGGCGCCAAATTCTTTTTGTGCCAGGCCGTAAGCCCAGTCCCGGAAACCACCTTCGGTGTACTTCATGATGTTGCCCTTGTGAACAATCGTCACGTTGGGTTTGTCATTGTCAATCGCGTACTGAATGGCCTTGCGCATCAGGCGCTCGGTGCCTTCGCTGGACACAGGCTTGATGCCAATGCCGGACGTATTGGGGAAGCGAATTTTCTTTACGCCCATCTCGTCCTGCAAAAACTTGATGAGTTTTTTGGCCTTCTCGCTGCCGGACTCAAATTCGATACCTGCGTAAATGTCCTCAGAGTTCTCGCGAAAAATCACCATATGGGTTTTTTCAGGCTCTTTCACGGGCGACGGCACACCCTTGAAATACTGAATGGGGCGCAGGCAAACGTACAAATCCAGTTCTTGGCGCATGGCCACGTTCAAACTGCGAATACCGCCGCCCACCGGGGTGGTCAGCGGACCTTTGATGGAGACCACGTAGTCGCGCACAGCGTGAAGGGTTTCTTCGGGCAGCCAAACGTCAGGACCGTAAACTTTGGTAGATTTTTCGCCAGCATAAACTTCCATCCAGTGGATTTTTTTCTTGCCACCGTAAGCTTTGGCAACCGCTGCGTCCACTACCTTCAACATGACCGGTGTGATGTCCTGACCGGTGCCATCACCCTCAATGAAGGGAATGACAGGCTCGTCAGGCACATTCAGTGAGTTGTCGGCGTTGATGGTGATTTTTTGACCTTGAGCAGGGATCTGGATGTGTTTGTACATGCTTTAAAAGTCTCCGATAGCGAGATAGGTGTGAGTGAAAAACACGCAAATAAGCGTTTTAGGTAAAACCCTCGGATTCTAGCCGTAAATGCATCAATACAAAAAAAGTTGCACGACGTGTCAACCGATTGCAAAGTGGCCTCGTTACGGATAGGCCTCCAAAAATATCGGGGTACTTTTCTACCAACAACTTTATTCTTCAGGAAAATCCAAATGAACAAAATCCTCGCTGCTTTGATTTCTAGCCTGTTTGCAGTTGGCGCTTTTGCCGCTTCCCACGCTGGCGCTCCAATGGCCGCTGCTTCCAAGGCTGCTACCCCCGCAGTTGCTGCTACGCCTGCGACCCCGGCAACTCCAGCTGTAAAGGCCGAGGCTAAAGCCGAAGCCAAGCCAGCTGCAAAAGCTGAAGAAAAGAAAGCTGATGCCAAGCCTGCCAAATTGACAAAAGAAGAAAAAGCCGCTGCCGCCGCTGCCAAGAAAGAAAAAGCAGCAGCTGACAAGAAAGCAAAAGCTGACGCCAAAGCCGCTAAAAAAGCTGAAGCCAAGCCAGCTGCAAAAGCTGAAGTTAAGGCCGATGCCAAGCCAGCTGCCAAGTAATTAGCACTTGCTCAAGAAAAAAGCCCGCCTCGTGCGGGCTTTTTTTATGGTCGACAAAATACCTCGTTTATGCTTTGCAACTTTGAGTCATCCAACGAGTCAACCATTGAACGAACCTATGCCGGTCATTGCCATGCAAAACAAGTTAGCCCGTTACATCCACTATTTTCTAAGCAGCACACTGCTGGTGGCTTCATTGGGTGTTCAGGCTCAGGATTCACCGCAACTGAATCTGGAACGCGTCAAACTGGCGTCGGGCATGCACCGTATTGACGCGCAGGTGGCGGCCACCCCAGAACAGCGCCAAATCGGATTGATGTTCCGCAAGGACATGCCGCAACATGAAGGCATGATTTTTACTTTTGACCAGCCCGGAAAACAATGTTTCTGGATGAAAAATACGCTTATTCCGTTAAGCGCCGCCTTCGTTTCTGACGACGGCACGATCGTCAATATTGAAGACATGAAACCTTTGGCGTTAGACCCCCATTGCTCACTACAGCCGGTGCGCTACGTACTCGAAATGAACAAAGGCTGGTTCGTTAAAAAAGGAATCAAAGCTGGCAGCAAGTTGCAAGGCTTGCTGTTTCAGGCCCAGAAATAACGTAAAAAAGCCGACTCGCAAGTCGGCTTTTAAATGATTAGGGAAACGCAGATTTATTCACTGAATTTGACAACACCGCCAGGGTATCAAACGTTAAGGGGTGGTAGCCAATATCT
>JAYVPR010000086.1:0-2497 GCA_043757245.1 Polaromonas sp.
CGGTATCGCCACACCATAGCCCAAACCGGTCGAGCCCAAACGCTCACGCGCAAAGAGGCTGTCGGTCACGACGGAGCGGTTCAAGCCGTGAAGGCTTTCAAACAGCAAGCCCACTTCTTCGAAGGCTCTTTTTTTGCTGCTGGCGTCGAAGTGCGCGAGCACTTGCGCCAGGGGCAGGATGGATGAGAGTCGATTCATGGTGGTTGGGGGCCGATTATGCACAAAAAAGCCGCGAGTCTCGCGGCTTTTGCTTAGTCCAGAGGCCCTTACATCATGCGCTTAGCGGCTTCGTGGCTATGGTTCTGAAGACGGTCTTTATGCCGTCCCACTTGGCGATCCAATTTATCAACAAGCTCATCAACGGCAGCGTACAAATCCTCATTGGCGCTTTCGGCAAACAGGTCATTGCCCTTGACCCGAATGCTGCACTCAGCCCGTTGTCGTCGCTCTTTTTCCTTCTGATTTTCCACAGTCAGCAACACCTTGACATCTAGCACTTGATCAAAATGTCGGCTGATTCGATCCAGCTTGGTCGTGACATAACTTCTCAGAGACGGGGTAACTTCCAGGTGATGACCGCTGATCGTCAAATTCATGAATAACCTCCTGTTCACTCGGGATTGAAGAACTGCCCACAACGGCCAACCCAGCAACGACGACTGACCTAGCCACTGCATGCGGCTTCACTATGCACTTGAACGGAGGCGAACGCAATCACTTTTTTAAGCCTTTTTCACACTCCGTGCATTGCGACTCAAAAACCGGTGCTGGGTTGAGACAGCTCGTCGGCTGTGGGCCACTTGCAAACCTGATTTCGCCCCCTGTTTTTGGCCTGGTATAGCGCCTGATCCGCATCGACCAACACCTCATGCGCGTCGCGAGCCTGAACGCTGACCGCAACGCCCGCACTGAGTGTGACGTTGAACTTATTTTCGCCACTGCGAAATTCAATGTCCGCAAAGCGCCGCCGAATGTCGTCCAGCAGCCTGATCGCATCGGCCTCAGAGCACTCCGGCAAAACAGCCAAAAACTCTTCACCCCCATAGCGCCCCACGCTGTCTTGCCGACGCAAGCGCTGTCGCAGCAAATTGCCCAAGGTCTTGATGACCTGGTCGCCTATGGGATGGCCCCAGTTGTCGTTCACACGCTTGAACAAATCTATGTCCACCATCGCAATTGACACCGGCTTGCCGCTGCGTCGGGCTCGGTCAATCTCTTGCACCAAGCGCTCTTTGATGCTGGCGTGTTTGAGCAAACCCGTCAGGCTGTCTTGGTTCATCAATTCGGCCATCTGGCGTGCGCGCTCGGCCCGCACACGGATGCCGACCACCAATTGAGCATCCGAGATCGGTTTGACCAGAAAATCGTCGGCCCCGCTCCCCAAGGCCTTCACCTGGCGCGCCAGATCGGATTCAGCCGACATCAGCACGATGGGCAAGCTCTGCCAAGCGTTGTCATACCGAATCATGCGGGCCAACTCTTCACCCATGCACTCGGGCATGTACAGGTCCATCAACAAGACATCCGGTCGCAGCGTTTGAAGCGCGGTTAAAACGGCATTGGGGTGACTCACCCGCTTCGCCAACATCCCGGCGGCCCGCAGGGTCAGCCGGTAATGCTCCGCCAGCACCTCATCGTCTTCCACAATCAAAACCCGGTACGGTGGCTGCGCGCGCGCGCGCAACAAGGACTCGATCCGGGCCGCCACCGTGGGCACATCCACGGATCGCGTGAAAAACACCTCTGCACCCGATTTTGCCGCCAGCAGTTGAGTGGCAAAGTCGGCCTGGTTGGCCAAAAAAATCAAGGCCACACGCCGCCCCAAAGGGTTCAGCAGACGCGCCACGGCTTGTCGAGTGGCCTCGTTCTCGCCCTCCACCATCGCGCTATCCAGCAGCACAATGTCCGGTGGGTCGCTCAGGAGCCCCTCCTGCGCTGACTGCCAATCCAGGTAGGGTGCCACCGTGTAGCCAAACTGCCCCAATCCCCGGCACATCATCAAGCTGAACGCCTGGTCTGAGTGCACCATCACCACCCGCACCACGCCCCTGGCCACAGACCTTGACGTAGCGGGTACAGGTGGCGGTTTGACCGCGGCCGAATCATCTTGCACGGCAATGCTCAGCCGCAGGGCGCGCAAGCCCGCCAGCCAAGTGCGCCACTGATCAGGTGGTACGGGCTGGGCGGCATCCAGCCAACCCTTGGACATCTCCTCTAGCGTACGCGCCTGCGCCGAAAGCTCAGGAAAACCAAACGTGCCGCCAGCCCCGGCCAGCTTGTGCAAGCGAAAGTGAGTCTGCGTCAGCAACTCGCGCGGCACGTCCGGCCCGCGCCCGGCCATCAAGCGGTTCAACTCATCCAAAGTCCCGGCTAACTGCGCAGCGAACTGTAGACGCAAGACGGCCAATTGCGCCGCAAAATCAAACTCAGTCTGCGTGGCTTCATCCATGGGCCTGCCCCCAAATTTTTAGCACCTGAGCGGCCAACTTCATGGGAT
>JAYVPR010000087.1:0-9195 GCA_043757245.1 Polaromonas sp.
ATGGGGCGCGACCACTTACAACGTGGGCACTGGTGCGCGTATGGGGCCTGGCTACTTTCCATTGATGTTGGGGGTGCTGATGGCTATTTTGGGCGTAGCGATTACCTTCAACGCGCTTGTGGTCGAAACCGCTGACGGGGACAAAATAGGCGCTTGGGCATGGAAGCCATTGGTCTTCATCATTCTGGCCAATCTGGTTTTTGGCGTTTTATTGGGCGGCCTGCCCAGCATCAAGTTGCCAGCGATGGGCATGATCGTGGGTATTTACGCACTGACTTTTATCTCCAGCCTTGCCGAGCCGGGCTGGAAGGTTAAAAACACCTTCGTTCTGGCTACTGTTTTGGCCATTGGTAGCTATCTGGCTTTTGTGGTGGTGCTCAAACTGCAATTTCCGGTATGGCCTTTCTTTCTGACGCGCTGAGCTGATCAATAAAAACCAGGATAAAAAAATGGATCTGATTGCAAATCTTTCTCTAGGCTTTGGTGTGGCGTTTACGCCCATCAACCTGGCTTACGCTTTTGTCGGTTGCATATTAGGCACCCTGATTGGCGTTTTGCCGGGCATTGGTCCAGTCGCAACAATTGCCATGTTGCTACCCGCGACCTATGCATTGCCGCCCGTGTCGGCACTCATCATGCTGGCCGGTATTTACTACGGTGCGCAGTATGGTGGCTCGACAACCGCTATTTTGGTTAATTTACCGGGCGAGTCGTCATCGGTGGTGACCTGTATTGACGGCTATCAAATGGCCCGAAAAGGTCGAGCAGGGCCCGCCCTTGCAGCTGCAGGTATCGGTTCTTTCTTTGCTGGCTGTGTTGGTACATTGATTCTGGCTGCTTTTGCGCCGCCGTTGACAGAGCTGGCCTTTAAATTCGGCCCTGCCGAATATTTTGCGCTGATGGTTCTGGGCTTGATTGGTGCTGTGGTGTTGGCTTCTGGCTCACTGCTCAAGGCGATTGCCATGATTGTGTTGGGTCTTTTACTCGGCTTGGTCGGCACCGATGTTAATTCGGGCGTGGCGCGTTTCAGTTTTGACATTCCAGAGCTCACGGACGGCATTGGTTTTGTGGTCGTTGCCATGGGCGTGTTTGGCTACGGCGAGATCATCAGTAACTTGGCCCGGCCGTCAGATGACCGTGAGGTGTTCACAGCAAAAGTGACGGGTTTGATGCCGACCAAAGAAGATTTTAAAAACATGGCGCCGGCCATGTTGCGCGGCACGGTTTTGGGTTCGATGTTAGGTATCTTGCCTGGTGGTGGCGCGTTGCTGGCGGCTTTTGCAGCCTATGCGCTTGAGAAGAAAATCAAGATGAAACCGGGCGAAGTGCCCTTCGGCCAAGGCAACATTCGCGGCGTGGCTGGCCCGGAGTCCGCCAACAACGCAGGCGCACAAACCTCGTTTATTCCGCTGCTCACTCTTGGCATTCCTCCCAACGCCGTGATGGCGTTGATGGTCGGCGCCATGACGATTCACAACATTCAGCCCGGCCCACAGGTCATGACCAGCAACCCAGAGCTGTTCTGGGGCTTGATTGCCTCCATGTGGATTGGCAACGCGATGCTGATCATTTTGAATTTGCCGCTCATTGGCATGTGGATCAAGCTGCTCACCGTGCCTTACCGCTACCTGTTCCCGTCGATTGTGCTGTTTTGTGCGATTGGCGTGTATTCAACCAACAACAACACCTTTGATATCTGGACGGTGGGTGCCTTTGGCGTGATTGGCTACGCGTTCGTCAAACTTGGCTGCGAGCCAGCGCCTTTGCTGCTGGGCTTTATTTTGGGCCCGATGATGGAAGAAAATTTGCGTCGTGCGCTGCTGCTGTCACGCGGTGACTGGAGCGTGTTTGTCACGCGCCCGCTTTCTGCTGGTTTGCTGGCGGCGGGTTTGTTGATGCTGATCATTGTTTTGTTGCCCGCCGTTAAAAACAAACGCGAAGAAGCCTTCGTCGAAGACTGACCAGGGCTACAGTTCACAACAAAAAGCACCTTCGGGTGCTTTTTTAATGCTTCAGACGCGCTGGTTTTTTTGCTGCGACACAATACATCATCGGGTTTTAGAATATTAATCAGGCTGTTAATCAAGCTTTAAAGAGAATTTAACGAGGATTTACACCATGAAACGACGAAGTTTGGTTTTGGCATCCGCAGTCAGCTTTGCGTTGGTTCCCGCCATCGGCCTGGCGCAAGCCTACCCGGTCAAGCCGATTCGCTTGATCGTGCCCTTTCCGGCAGGCGGTGCGACCGATATTTTGGCGCGCGCGCTGTCGCAAAAGCTCGGTGAAAAAATCGGCCAAACTGTGGTGGTTGAAAATCGGCCCGGTGCAGGCGGCACGATTGGAGCAGATGCTGCTTCAAAATCAGCAGCAGATGGCTACACGCTGTTGCTGGCAACCAGCAGCACGCACAGCATTGGCCCGGCCATCAATCCGAAGATCCCGTACAACGCCGAGACCGACTTTACGCCCATTGCGTATGTGGCATCGTCGCCGAACGTGGTCGTCGTGCCGAACACCTTGCCCGTCAAAACCATGCGTGAACTGATTGATTACGCGCGCAAAAATCCGGGCAAACTTAACTACGCGTCCAGTGGCAATGGCACCATCGTACATTTGACGACAGAGTATTTCAAAGCCCAGTCAGACACGTTTATTTTGCACATCCCCTACCGCGGTACGGCGCTGGCCATTCCTGATTTGGTCAGCGGCAAAGTGGATATGCTGTTTGACTCCTTTGTCACCGGCATGCCGCACGTCAAAGATGGCAAGCTGCGCGCCTTGGCCGTGACCAGCGCCAAACGCAGCGCGCTTGCACCCGACATGCCCACGGTCGCAGAGACCTTGCCGGGGTTTGAATCCGTCACCTGGTTTGGCTTGTACGGCCCAAAGAATCTGCCAGCTGATCTGGTTAGCAAAATCAACACCAGCGTGAACGCCGCCCTGGCCGACAGCGATGTCAAAGAGCGCTTCGCACGCTTGGGTGCCGAACCGGCTGGCGGCACATCACAGGCCTTCGCAGCTATGGTCATGCTGGATACGGGCAAGTGGAAGAGAATCATCACCGAGCGAAAACTAAGCGTTGAGTCAACCTGAGCACTGCCGCTCGGTAGACTTCGTGTCTTTCCGTCTTTCCGTCTTTCCGTCTTTTGTCGTTTCATCGATTTTTCAATCTATTTTCCAGCCGCTTTCCCGACTGAAATAAGAAGGCCCTAGCCAATACTGGTACAACTCTCACCATGACCCCCGCGATTCAAATTTCCCAGTACCTCAGCAGAGCCGCCCTGCACAACGAAGTGCATGCCCGGCCGCCCGAAGCCATGGAAGCACCGTTGGCTATTTCTCACGTGGTGATGCTGTGCGATGCCAGCCAGCGTGAAGCCAGCCGTCAGCATGTGGCGGCTTTGCTACGCGAGCGCCACTTACCCCAACCCGATGCGGATTCCACCTATATCCGTATGGATCTCGGTTTGTTTCGAATCCGCTGGGAACTGCACACCGAGTTTGTAAGTTATACCTTTTCCAGGCCTCTGGAGGCACCCGCGTTGCTGCGTTTGGCAAATGACCGCGAGCCCTTGACGGCCATTGATGTGGTGCCGCGCGACTGGCTCGCAAGTCTGCCCGGCCAGTGCCTGAGCAGTATGCATATGTGGGTGCTGCCCCAACCGGCACTTGACAGTCATGTGCTGGTCAAGCATTTGCTGCATGAGGACACGCTGGTGGGTGCCCATGTTGCAGACAACCAGGGGCAAGTGTTTACTGATTTTGCAATCCATGCCGACGGTTTTTCGCGCATGGTCTTACTGGCTTCTAGCGGATCAAGCGGCATGACACAGCGCCGCATGGGCCGCTTGGTGCAGCAGTTGCTGGAGATCGAGACCGACCGCATGGCAGCACTCATGGGCCTGCCCGCAGCCCGTGATGCTTACCGTGTGCTTGCCACCGCAGAGCGCGAACTGGCAGAATTAGCGCTGGCTATTCGCAATGCTGCGCGTGACGACGAGGCCCAGCTGCTGGACCGCCTGACCAGCCTGGCGGGGCAGGTGGAAAGCCAGCACGCAGCCACCCATTCTCGTTTCTCGGCCAGTGCGGCATATTTTGAGCTGATCGACAAACGCATCGTGGACATCGACGAGTCGCGCTTGAGCGGGCTGCAAACTATTGGCGAGTTCATGGAGCGCCGTCTGACCCCCGCCCGCAGCACCTGCGAGTGGGCTACCCGGCGGCAAGACGCGCTGTCGCAGCGAGTCTCGCGCATGAGCAATCTTTTGCGTACACGGGTTGAAATCGAGCAGCAGCAAAGCAGCCAAGCTTTGCTGGCCACCATGAACCGGCGACAAGACCTGCAGCTCAAGTTGCAGTCTACTGTCGAGGGCCTGTCGGTGGTGGCTATTACCTATTACATGGCCGGTTTGGTGTTGTATCTGGCCAAAGGACTGCAAAAAGTGGGCTGGCCGTTCAGTCCGGAGAGCAGCACCGCATTTGCCATTCCACTGGTGGCGTTTGGCGTGTGGTGGATGCTGCGCAGGTCACACAAGAAAATTATTGCAGAGTAGAAAATTGCAACTACAGCCTGACGCATACTGTCATTCCTAATTTTTTAAGTCACATTTCGAAAAATCCCATGAACTTCAATTTCAACAACCCCTATACCTCCACCCGTCTGCCACTGTTTGCGCGCAATGTGGTGTCGACCTCGCACCCGCTGGCCGCGCAAGCCGGCCTGGGCATGTTGTACAAGGGCGGCAATGCGGTGGATGCCGCCATTGCCGCCGCTGCGGTAATGACGATTGTTGAGCCGGTCAGCAACGGCTTGGGCAGCGATTCATTCTGTATTTTGTGGGACGGCAAAGAGCTGCATGGCCTCAATGCCTCGGGTTGTGCGCCCGCCAGCTGGACGCTCGATTATTTCAAGCGCAAATATGGCGATAACGCCAGCACGCCGCCCAAGCGCGGGCTGGATTCAGTGACCGTGCCGGGTGCCGTCAGCAGTTGGGTTGCCTTGAGTGAGCGCTTCGGCAAGCTCCCGTTTGCCGACCTGATGGCCCCGGCGATTGACATTGCAGAGCGGGGCTATTTGTTGCCGCCAGTGATTCAACAAAAGTGGGCAGCGCCGATTGACGAACTGCAAGGCCTGCCCGGCTTTGCCCAGGCGTTTTTGCCAAGGGGCAGGGCGCCGAATGTGGGGGAGCTGTTTCAGTTTAAAGCGGCAGCCAAAGCGCTGCGGGCGATTGCAATAACCAAAGGCGCAGCTTTTTATGGCGGTGAAATTGCCCACGCGATTGAAAAATTCTCAAAGGCCAACGGCGGCAGCATGACGGCCAAAGACCTGGAAAACTTCAAACCCGAATGGGTCAAGCCGGTTGAAAAAAATTACCGTGGCTACACGCTGCATGAAATTCCACCCAACGGCCAAGGCATTGCGGCGCTGATCGCTTTGGGTATTTTGGACAAGTTTGATTTGGCATCTCTTGCCGTCGATGGCGTTGACTCGCAGCACTTGCAAATCGAAGCCATGAAGCTGGCCTTTGCCGATGTGTACAAATACGTGGCCGAGCTCTCGTCCATGGAGGTGACCCCCGAGCAGATGTTGGATGACGCTTATCTCGCGTCCCGTGCCAAACTGATCGACATGAAAAAGGCGCAAGATTTCGGCGCAGGTAATCCGGTCAAAGGCGGCACGATTTACCTCACTGCAGCGGACGAAAACGGCATGATGGTGAGCTTTATTCAGAGTAATTACATGGGTTTTGGCTCGGGCTGTGTGGAGCCCGAATTCGGCATCAGCCTGCAAAACCGTGGACATGGCTTTAGTTTGCAGCCGGGGGCCAACCAAGTCGCGCCTGGTAAGCGGCCTTTCCAGACCATCATTCCAGCGTTTTTGACCCAAGGCGGCCAGCCTGTGATGAGCTTTGGCGTGATGGGCGGCAACATGCAGCCACAGGGCCACATGCAAACACTGGTGCGCATGCTCGACTACGGCCAAAACCCGCAAGCCGCGTGCTGTGCGCCGCGCTGGCGCTACAACGCAGGTTTTGAGATCAATGTCGAGGCCGCCATGGACCAAAACACTGTGCAGGGCTTGGCTCAACGCGGCCACCGTATGGATATCATCAATGACTCGTACCAGGACTTTGGTGCAGGGCAGTTTATCTGGCGTGCGGGCGACCCAAAGGTAGAAGGCTATGTGGCTGCCAGCGATGCGCGGCGTGACGGCCAGGCGGTTGGATTTTAAGTCGAAAAGATATTTAAAAGGTGCTTTTCCTACCCTATTTTAATCATAAAATTGGCCTTTAGACCAATAAATACGGGCGCAAACAGCTATTAATACCATAGCATCAAAAAACCAACTGGGCGCGGGCCTGCTGCTGGCTGTGATGGGTTCCATCGCCTTCAGCGGCAAAGCCATCATCATCAAACTGGCCTATCGCTACGGGGTGGATGCGGTCACGCTCATCATGCTGCGCATGTTGTTTGCCCTGCCGTTTTTTGCCGTCATGGCCTGGTGGGCGAGTCGCGGCAAGCCGCCGCTTACAAGGCGTGATTGGCTGGGTGTGCTGGGTTTGGGTTTTACCGGTTACTACCTGGCCAGTTTTCTGGACTTTGCCGGGCTGGCCTACATCAGCGCATCGCTGGAGCGGCTGATTTTGTACCTGAACCCCACACTGGTCATGCTGCTCGGGCTGGTGCTTTACAAGCGCCGCATCACGGGCCAGCAGTTGTTCGGCATGGGTATCAGTTATTGCGGTGTGGTGCTGGTGTTTGGCCATGAAGTTGCTGTGCAGGGCATGGATGCACGGGGCAGCGCAGCTTGGGGCGCGTTGTTGGTTTTTTTGAGTGCCATCAGTTACGCCATTTATCTGGTCTACAGCGGCGAATTGGTCCAGCGGCTGGGTGCTTTGCGGTTAGTCGGGCTGGCCACCACTGTGGCGTGTTTGCTGTGCATTGCACAGTTTGTGGTGTTGCGGCCCTTCAGCGCTGCGCTGGTGGCGCCTGAAGTGGTGTGGCTGTCACTGTTGAACGCCACCGCCTGCACCGCTGCCCCGGTGTTAATGGTAATGATGGCTATTGAACGCATAGGCGCAAGCGCGGCCGCACAAACCGGCATGGTCGGGCCAATGTCGACTATTTTGATGGGGGTGCTGATACTGGGCGAACCGTTTACTGCGTGGGTAGCGGCGGGAACGCTGCTGGTGATTGCAGGAATCTTTGTATTTACCCACCGTAAAAATTAGGCAAAAAACGTTTCTTTTTTTGCACAGCCCCAGCTTTTTACCCAGACAAGTGGGTTGTCCAAAAGTGCTGTTGACATTGCCAGATTCGTCTGCCTGGTTGGTTTTCTCAGTATCATGGCAAAGCTTCATGAATGATGGAGTCAACCAAGGAATGATCATGGATTTGGGTATTGCAGGCAAATGGGCGCTGGTATGCGGCTCTAGCAAGGGTTTGGGGCTGGGCTGTGCAGAGGCGCTGGTTCGCGAAGGCGTGAATGTGGTGATTGTGGCGCGCGGTGCCGAAGCACTGCAACAAGCCGCTACGCATTTAAGATCTGATTGCGCGGGTGATTCAGGCGCCAGCGTTCTTGTTGTCGCTGCAGACATCACCACGGTTGAAGGCCGAGCTGCTGTGTTTGCCGTACGCAAGGACTTTGACATCGTTATTACCAACGCAGGTGGCCCACCACCGGGCGACTTTCGCAGCTGGGAGCGTGACGCATGGATCAAAGCGATTGACGCCAACATGCTCACGCCGATTGAACTCATCAAGGCCACAGTCGACGGCATGGCCGCACGCGGCTTTGGTCGTATCGTCAACATCACGTCTAGTGCGGTCAAGGCGCCGATTGATATCCTGGGTCTTTCCAACGGCGCGCGCAGTGGCTTGACAGGCTTTGTAGCGGGTGTGTCTCGAAGCAAGCTGGCGGCAAGCGGCGTGACGATCAACAACTTGTTGCCCGGCGCGTTTGATACTGACCGCCTGAAAACCACCCTGAAAGGTGCGGCTGAAAAGTCAGGTCAATCGGTGGATGCGGTGATGGACGCACGCCGCAAAACCATCCCCGCCCAGCGCTTTGGCACGCCCGCTGAGTTCGGTGCGATTTGCGCGTTTTTGTGCAGCACCCACGCTGGGTACATGACCGGGCAAAACGTGCTGGCCGATGGTGGGGCTTATTCAGGGACGTTCTGAAGTTATTTAGGCTCGCCTGAAGGGGTGTAACTTGCGGCCTGTCTGATAATCAACCCATGGCTCAATCCCCCCTAGACCAGCAAGCGTTGTTCAATGCCCGATTGCTTGCGCGCTCGGTCATTGCAACGCCGGTGCCCCAGGCGCACCAGCAGATCATGGATGACTGGGCGGCTGAGATTCGCAGCGGGGCCATCAAGCGACGCACTGAACAGCAAATCCGCGCTGCCTTTACTGAGAATTTTTTCATTCAGTTGCTGGGTTACCAGCGCTTTGGCAGCGGACAGGCCTTTACGCTGGCTGACGAAAGCTATGTTGGCAAAGGCCGCGCTGACATGATGCTGGGCCAGTTCAGTCCGCACGCTGATGTGGGCATGGTGCCGGTAGAGCTTAAAGGTGCCGACACCCCCAACCTTGACGTGATGATGCCGGGGCGCTACAAGTCCCCGGTGCAGCAAGCTTGGGAATACGCGATGGACTTGCCGCATTGCAAGTTCGTGATGGTGACCAACATGCTGGAGATCCGCTTGTACGCGGTTGGCTACACCCGCCGCGTGTACGAGCGGTTTGACCTGCTAGAGTTGGCCAGCAGCCCGCAACACTACCAGCGCCTGATACTGCTTTTGGGCGCTGGCAACTTGCTGGGTGGCCGCACGGCAGAGTTGCTGACAGAGTCGGCGCTGATTGAAAAGCAAATTACCCGTGAGCTGTATGCCGACTACAAACGCTGGCGCATTCAGCTCATTACCGCGCTGGCACAAACCAACGCGATGACCCCTGGCGAGCTGATCACGCCCAGCCAAAAGCTGCTAGACAGGGTGCTGTTTGTGGCCTTTGCCCAGCAGCGCGGCCTGCTGCCTGCCGGTACCCTGGCCAGCGTACACAACAGCAGCGGCTGGGCCGTGTTGCCCAAGTACGAAAACTACAAAACCCTGTTCAAGGCGATTGACAAAGGCCTGCCCGAGCGCGGCATACCGCCCTACAACGGCGGCCTGTTTGCATTTGACGCGCTGC
>JAYVPR010000088.1:0-2488 GCA_043757245.1 Polaromonas sp.
CATACAGCACCCAACCCAGCAACTTGCCCAAGGCCCTCACCAAGCGCAGTGGCAGCATGGCCAGCATGCGCATGAACAAAATACCGCCACGCGTGAAAAAATAATTCACCCATTGGTGCGGTGTTTTCAAACGAAATCCTTTTTTGCTGCGTCTTGTCGGGGCGTTTTATAACGGTTGTAGCCCCACAGGTACTGACCGGGCTGGCTGCGCACAATCGCTTCAATCGCCTGATTGATACGCGTCACCGTGTCCAGCAGATCAGGCTTGTCAGTGGCCACACCGATGTCAAGCGGCGGAAAGATTTTAACGATGTAGCCTTGCCCTTTGGGTAACCGCTCGCAACTGACTGGCAGCAGCGCAGCCCCGCTTTGCATAGCCAGCCTTGCAGCCAAGGTCATGGTGTAAGCCGTCTTGCCAAAAAATGGCGCCCAAACGCCCAGGCCCTCGGGCGGGACTTGGTCGGTGAGAATTGCCACCGACTGATTCGCTTTGAGCGCTTTGTGCATAGCGCGAATGGCTGCCAACGATGCGGGCTGCACTGTTAAATGAGGGCGCTGGCGCGTGGCAAGCTCAATAGCCGCAAGCCGGGATTGGCGGGCAGGGCGGTACATCGCGGTGATGCTGCCATAAGTAGGGCCAAAAACCTCTGCCAGCAGCTGCGGCATTAGTTCAAAACAGCCGCCGTGGCAACCAAAAAAAATCACACCCTTGCACTGTGCAAAGGCAGCAGTTGCCAGTTCAGCACCGTGTAATGTGACCTTCATTCTTGGGTCTTGCAGCAGCTGCGGCTGGTGCGGACGCAGCCACAGTTTGGGCAACTCAGCGACAAAACGGCCCGCCTCGGCAATGGCAGGTTTGGCCATGTCAAACGCCAAGCCCGCTTGGAGCACATTGGCGCGAAAGCGCTGTCGGTAACCAGGGCTACACGCCCACACCAGCCAGCCCAATACGCCGCCCAGCGCGTGCAGCACAGGCAGTGGCCAGAGGGAGAAAAATCGGAACAGGGCGAGCATTAATAAGCACAATAAGCACAATAAGCACAGCGCAGTCGCGCGCCATATAATCTTTTTTGTCGCTGAGTTATTTGAACAACTTGCAGAGCGACGTTAAACCTAACTGCTAAAGCGTTCGCCAAAGCATTCCGCTGGCAACGCGCCCAGCCAACTTATGGAGTGTACTGACATGGCGAACGACTTTTTATTTACTTCTGAATCCGTCTCTGAAGGTCACCCCGACAAGGTTGCCGACCAAATCTCGGACGCAATCCTGGATGCCATCTTCAAGCAAGACCCACTGTCGCGTGTGGCTGCTGAAACGCTGACCAACACTGGCCTTGTGGTGTTGGCAGGCGAGATTACCACCAACGCGCATGTTGACTACATCCAGGTCGCGCGCGACACCCTCAAGCGGATTGGTTACGACAACACCGAATACGGTATCGACTACAAAGGTTGCGCAGTGATGGTCTGCTATGACAAGCAGAGCAACGACATCGCCCAGGGCGTTGACCACGCCAGCGACGACCACCTGAATACCGGCGCCGGCGACCAGGGTCTGATGTTTGGCTACGCCTGCGACGAAACGCCAGAGTTAATGCCCGCGCCGATTTATTACGCCCACCGCCTGGTTGAGCGCCAGGCCCAGTTGCGCAAAGACGGCCGCCTGCCGTTTTTGCGCCCTGACGCCAAAAGCCAGGTCACCATGCGTTATGTCGATGGCAAGCCGCACAGCATTGACACCGTGGTGCTGTCTACCCAGCACAGTCCGGACCAGAGCGAGACGCCCAAAAAAATGAAGGTTTCGTTTATTGAAGCCATCATTGAAGAGATCATCAAGCCGGTGCTGCCCAAACACATGCTGACCGAAAACACCAAATACCTGATCAACCCGACAGGCCGCTTCGTGATTGGTGGTCCGCAAGGCGATTGCGGTTTGACCGGCCGCAAAATCATCGTCGACACCTACGGCGGTGCCTGCCCGCACGGTGGCGGTGCCTTCAGCGGCAAGGACCCGAGCAAGGTGGATCGCTCCGCCGCTTACGCAGCCCGCTATGTCGCCAAAAACATCGTGGCCGCCGGCTTGGCCAAGCAGTGCCAAATTCAGGTCGCCTACGCCATCGGTGTCGCCAAGCCGATGAACGTGACGGTCTACACCGAAGGCACGGGCGTGCTGAGCGACGAAAAGCTGTCGGCGCTGGTGCAAGAGCACTTTGACCTGCGCCCCAAAGGCATCATCCAGATGCTTGATTTGCTGCGCCCGATTTATGAAAAGACAGCCGCCTATGGCCACTTTGGCCGCGACGAGCCGGAATTTACTTGGGAACGTACCGATAAAGCCGCCACGCTGCGTGCGGCTGCAGGCCTGAAATAAGGGATGCGGAATTAATAACTGTACCGTTTTGGGTGGTGCTGGCGGGATGCAGTGCTAGGCGATTGGCGCGCCGTGTGGCTAGCCACACAAGCGACAAGCAACGACGCAATGCGCCCG
>JAYVPR010000089.1:0-2479 GCA_043757245.1 Polaromonas sp.
GTCTGCGCTGGGCGTGACGCTGGACCAGCCGCGCGAGGCTCTCGCCAAAGTGCGCAGCACGCTGGTGGGTTTGAGCGACCCGGCAGAATTGTTAAGTGATCGGCAGGTGTTGCACCCCGGTCAGTTTGGTGCTGAAGTCGTGGTGCGCCACATCATCGGCCTGGACCCAGCCCGCAAAGGCGTTGCGGTGAGCGACGCGCCATCTGTCGGCATGACGATGGCCTTTTGCGAACGCAATGTGCAGGCTGCGCGCGCCGATCTGATTCGCGTCTGCGCTGAAATCCGTGAAGCACTGGAGCCTGAAGAGCTGAGCATTGAAATCGCCAACGCCTTAAACGCTCCTGAGGCTGAAGCAGCGCCGCACCCGGGCCGGCGCATTGCCGGCGCCATTTATGTGAGCTGCGCAGGTCGCGGCGGCCCGCACTTTGGCGCACCAAGTGCCGAATTGCAAATCGTACGGCGTGCTTTGGGCGATGTACCTCTCGTGGGCTTTTTTGCAGGTGGTGAAATCGCGCGAAATCATTTGTATGGGTACACCGGGTTGTTGACGGTTTTTACGGCAGCGGAGACTGCATGACGGCACCGGAAAAGAGCGATCACCCGAATCAGTTTTTGCTCCTTAATCAGCGCCGCTTCGCCCCCTTTTTCTGGACTCAGTTTTCGGGTGCGGCCAAGGACAACCTGTTCAAGTTCGCCTTCACCGTGATGGTGACTTACCAGCTCAGTGTGAGCTGGTTGCCACCCGCGCTGGCGGGCTTGGTGATTGGCGCACTCTTTATCCTGCCGTTTTTGCTGTTCTCAGCCACCAGCGGGCAATTGACCGACAAGTTTGAGAAAACTCGCGTTATCCGGTTTGTTAAAAATCTTGAGGTGGTGATCATGCTGGTTGCTGCTGCTGGTTTTATGAGCAATAACGTGGATGTGCAGGTACCTGTACTACTGGGATGCACGTTTTTGATGGGGGTTCATTCCACATTGTTTGGCCCGGTCAAGTTTGCCTACCTGCCGCAAGCTCTGAATGAGCGTGAATTAACGGGCGGCAACGGCATGGTTGAGATGGGCACGTTCGTTGCCATCCTGCTGGGCAATATTGTGGGCGGCTTGATCATTGCGATCCCGCAAGTGGGGCCGACCTATGTCGCCGTTGCTTGTGTCGTCTTGGCATTGGCAGGCCGTGTGGTCGCGCAGTTCATACCGTTAGCGCCGGCAACAGACCCAAATTTGAAAATCAACTGGAATCCATTGACCGAAACCTGGCGCAACCTGAAGCTGGCGAACCAGAATATCGTGGTGTTCCGATCCATGCTCGGCATCAGCTGGATGTGGTTTTTTGGCGCTACCTTTTTAAGTCAGTTCCCCAGCTTTGCCAAAGAAGTCATGCACGGCAACGAGCAGGTTGCATCGCTGTTGTTGGTGGTGTTTTCTATCGGCATCGCCACTGGATCATTGTTGTGCGAAGTACTCAGCAAACGCCACGTAGAAATTGGTTTGGTACCGCTGGGCGCGATTGGCATGAGCGTGTTTGCGATTGACCTTTACTTTGCATCGCGCGGCTTGGGTGCATCGCCCGCCATGAGCCTGAGCACCTTTATTGCACAGCCTGCACACTGGCGCGTGATGGCCGACTTGGCGCTGCTCAGCTTGTTTGCTGGCCTGTACAGCGTGCCGATGTACGCGCTGATTCAATTGCGCAGCCAGCCCACACACCGCGCCCGCATCATTGCCGCGAACAATATTTTGAATGCGCTGTTCATGATCGTCAGCGCCATCTTGGCAGGTGCATTGTTAAAAGCTGACTTCACCATCCCGCAGATATTTCTTTTCGTCGGCCTGGCCAACGCAGTAGTGGCGTTTTATATCTTCATGCTGGTGCCCGAGTATTTACTGCGTTTTGTTGCCTTCATGATGTCGCGCTGCATTTATCGTTTCAAAGTAACCGGCGACCAAAATTTGCCCACTGAGGGTGAGGCGATCCTGACCTGCAACCACGTCAGCTTTATTGACCCTGTGCTTCTGATGGCCGCCAGCCCGCGCCCGATTCACTTTGTCATGGACCACCGTATTTTTAAAATGTTAGTGCTCGGATGGTTTTTCAAACTCGTTAAAGCCATCCCTATCGCACCGCGCGCCGAAGACCCGGTGATGTACGAAGCCGCCTTTGAAGCCGCCGCCAAAGTGCTGCGCGACGGCGACTTGCTGGCCATTTTTCCTGAAGGTGGCCTCACCAAAGACGGCGAGTTGCAACCGTTTAAGGGCGGCATCATGAAGATTCTTGACAATGCTAGACGTGACGGAGTTGATGCGCCCGTGATACCGATGGCGCTAACCAACTTGTGGGGCTCGTTCTTTAGCCGGGTTGAAAATGGCAATGCGATGGTCAAGCCGTTCCGGCGTGGGGCATTCAGTCGGGTGGGCTTGAATGTTGGTCAGCCATTGAAAATGATGTCAATAACACCCGACATACTGCAATCTGAAGTTG
>JAYVPR010000090.1:0-2479 GCA_043757245.1 Polaromonas sp.
GACTTGTTGCCAGCGCCAGGCGTCGCTGCACATGGTTTGCAAATCACGCGTTGCCCGCCAACCCAGCAGATTCAGCGCAAGTGCCGGGTCTGCATAACACGAGGCGACGTCGCCCGCCCGCCGGGCAACGACGCGGTACGGCACCGGCTTACCACTGGCTTGTTCAAAGGCGTGGATCATTTCCAAGACGCTATAGCCGGTACCGGTTCCCAGATTGATGGCGCGGCACTCGGCGTGTGATGCCAGCCGTTCCAGTGAACGCAGGTGACCCAAAGCCAGATCCACGACGTGAATGTAGTCGCGCACGCCCGTGCCGTCGGGTGTCGCGTAGTCGTCGCCGAACACATTGACGCAAGCGCGCTGCCCGACCGCCACCTGCGCCACGAAGGGCAGCAGGTTGTTGGGTGTGCCCTGCGGGTCTTCACCGATCAGGCCGCTGGCGTGCGCGCCCACGGGGTTGAAATAACGCAGGATGCCCAACCGCCAACTCGGGTCACTGGCATACAGCTCACACAACATGTGCTCGCACGTCAGCTTGGTTTGGCCGTAGGGGCTGGTGGCACTTAAAGGGTGGGCCTCAGGAATGGGCAGTTGCTCGGGCGTGCCATAGACGGTGGCGGAGGAGCTGAAGATCAGCGTTTTGACGCCGCACTCGTTCATGGCTTGCAGCAAGTTGAGCGTGCCTGCGACGTTGTTGTCGTAGTAGCTCAACGGCTTTTCCACCGACTCGCCCACGGCCTTGAGGCCAGCGAAGTGGATCACGGCCTTGGCACCGCTGGTTTGCAGGGCTTGGGTCAGGGCCGCGCGGTCGCGGATGTCGCCTTGAATCAGCGTCACGCTTTTGCCGGTAATGCGTTGGATGCGCTCCAACACTTCGGGGTTGCTGTTGCAAAAGTTGTCGAAGACGGTGACTTCATGGCCCGCGTTGAGCAGCTCTACGCAGGTGTGACTGCCGATATAGCCTGCGCCGCCAGTAACAAGAATCATGGTGCGTTTCCTGAAAGAGTTTTAAGGGCTAAATCGGGCTGAAGCCCTTTAAATATAGGCGTACGCAGCTATCAAATAAGTAGCTTCTTGAAGCTGATTTAGCCACCAGCATCCAGTGTAAAAGCCGCATTGCGGTCTTGCGCCAGCAGCTTGGCCATTTGGGGCAGGGCCAGTTGCAGCGCGGCCTTGAGGGTGTGCGGCGGGTTGATGACAAACATGCCGCTGGCCGGCAGGCCGGGGCGCTGGGTTTGTCCTTCAGCGTCGGTCAGCAGCTTGCTGGACTTGACGGTGAGCGTGGCGTTGAGCCAGCCCTTGCCCGCCTTGGTGGCCAGGGTTTTGAGCTTGCGCGGCAAGTCGTGCGCTTGCGGGCGCGGGATGATGGGGTACCAGACCACATAGGTGCCGACCGCAAAGCGTTTGATTGCGTCGGCCACCATGACGGGCACGCGGTCGTAGTCGTCTTTGATCTCATAGCTGGGGTCGCAAAACAGCAGGGCACGCGGCGTGGGCGGAGGCAAAAACTTCTTGATGCCCTCAAAGCCATCTTCGCGCAGCACGGCGACCTGGCGACCTGCTTCCAGTTGCGCAACGTTGGCGCTCAGCGTTTTGGCGTCGGTCGGGTGCAGCTCAAACAGCTTGAGCTTGTCCCGGTCGCGTCCGGCCATCAGGTGCTGGATGATGAAAGGCGAGCCGGGGTAAATCTTGTGGCTGCCCGCTGTGTTGAAGCTGGCCACCATCTCCAGGTAATTTTTCAGGGCCGGGGCGAGGCCGTCGGGCCCCAGCTTGTCTGCCAAATCTTTGGGTAGCTTGGTGGGTGACATCAAGCCCGTGAGCCGCAGGATGCCGTCAGCGGCCTCACCACTGGTGTCGGCGTAATCCCCATCCAGCCGGTACAAACCGGCCCCGGCGTGGGTGTCGAGCAGGGTCATCACCGAGTCTTTGTCGATGAGGTGTTTAAGAATGGCAATCAGGACCGTGTGTTTGAGCACATCGGCATGGTTGCCTGCATGGAAGGCGTGGCGGTAACTGAACATGGGCCTATATTAACGGGGCTGGGCATGAATGTTGCGTCAACGTACAGACCGGCACGTACAGACCGGCGAATAACCCAATATTCATCATCTAATTGGAGCGACGCATGAAATTTTTTGACTTGGCAAGATGCAGATTCCCAGCCCCTGGTGCACGGCTGGTAGGGACGTTCGTGCTGGCCTGCTCAGCGCTGTTCTGTGTAAGTTCGACCCATGCCGCCTACCCGGATCGGCCGATTCAGGTCATCATTTCCTTCCCGCCCGCCGGGGCTTCGGACATCTTGGCGCGTGCCATTGGGCAAAAGCTGTCAGAGGCGCTGGGCCAGCCAGTTGTTGTCGAAAATCGACCTGGAGCATTTGGCAATATTGGCTTGAACTTGGCCGCCAAGGCTGCGCCAGACGGTTACACCCTCTATATGGCCGCCGTCACCAATGTCTCCATCGCGGCGGCGGCTTCGAAT
>JAYVPR010000091.1:0-2475 GCA_043757245.1 Polaromonas sp.
TTCATGGATGCGTGCCGTTAGCACTTTCAGGGCTTGGGCCTTGTTGCCGTGCTGGCTGCGGCCGTCCTGGCATTCGGCCACGATGCCGGTGGGCAGGTGGGTAATGCGTACCGCCGAGTCGGTTTTGTTGATGTGCTGGCCGCCCGCGCCACTGGCCCGGTAGGTGTCAATCCGCAAGTCTGACGGGTTGATTTTGATGGCCTCCAGCTCGTCTGGCTCAGGCAGCACGGCCACCGTGCAGGCACTGGTATGAATGCGGCCTTGCGTCTCGGTTGTCGGTACGCGCTGCACCCGATGGCCGCCTGATTCAAAACGCAACTTGCCGTACACCCCCACGCCTTGCGCGTCAGGCGTGCCTTCAATGCGCAGCACGACTTCTTTGTAGCCGCCCAGCTCGCTGTTCGATTCGCTGATGATCTCAGTCCGCCAGCCGCTGCGCTCGGCATAGCGGGTGTACAGGCGAAACAAGTCTGCTGCAAACAGGGCTGATTCATCGCCGCCCGTGCCCGCACGAATTTCCACAAATGCGGGCCGTACATCATCCGGATCCTTGGGGATCAGCATCAACTGCAGCGCGTCGTCAATTTGCGTCATGTCGGCTTTGGCTGCGTCGATTTCTTCTTCGGCCATGGCCGTCATCTCCGCATCGTCTTTGCTGGCCGCCAGCAGCTCTTGCGCGCCTGCCAAATCGGCCTCGCGGCTGGTCAGCTTGCGGTACTGCTCGGCCACAACACTGACCTCTGAATGCTCGCGGCTCAAACTGCGAAAGCGGTCCATGTTGCTGACCACGTCGCTGGCAGACAGCAGTGCGTCGAGCTCGTGCAGGCGAAAGAGCTGGCGGTCCAGGGTTTGTCTTAGAAAGGGTTTCATGGGTTCGGATTCGGATTCGGATTCGGATTCGGGTTCTGGGGATTCACCGCAGAGGCGCAGAGAACGCAGAGTAAGCAAGGCAGAGAAAGAAAAAAGAAAAGAGTTTTTATATTCTTTCTCTGCGTCCCTCTGCGTTCTCTGCGCCTCTGCGGTGAAGGAAGTCCGTCTTTAAAAACTAAAGCTAACGCTCAGCGTCGTCCACTCTAGATCTGGCCTGCCCGCGCAAAAACAGTTTTGACACGGTTTGCGCCGTTGCTTCACGCTGCGCTGCATCGCCTGCATGCAGTTCTGACAGCGTGCCATGCAGCATTTTTTGGCTCATGCCGCGTGCCAGGGCTTCGAGCACGTTGTCAATCGGCTCACCTTTAGCCAGCAGTTTTTTGGCGCGGCTGATCTCCAGTGCACGCCACTCGTCAGTCTGCGCATGGAGCTGCTGAATCAGCGGCACAACGCCCGTGGTGGGGTTGCGCTGGTCGAGCCAGGCCATGAAGTTTTGCACGCCCGCATCAATGATGATTTCAGCCTCGGCTACCGCTGCCTGGCGGTTTTCTTTACCGGTTTGTACCACCTGCGCCAGGTCGTCCACGCTGTACAGGTACACGTCGGGCAGGTCTTTGACTTCTAACTCAATATCGCGCGGCACGGCCAGATCGATCATGAAAATCGGGCGGTGCTTTCGCAGCTTTACAGCTCGCTCCACCGCGCCCAGCCCGATGATGGGCAGCACACTGGCGGTACAGCTGATGACCGCGTCAAACTCATGCAGGCGCGCCGGCAGATCAGCCAGCGGCATGGTTTGTGCGCCAAACTTTTTGGCCAGTGCCTCGCCACGCTCCGTGGTGCGGTTGGCTATCACCATCAGCACCGGGTTTTTAGCGGCAAAGTGGGTGGCGGCCAGCTCGATCATGTCGCCAGCACCAATAAACAAAATTTTGATTTTCGCCAGGTCTTCAAACAGCTGACCCGCCAGGCGCACACTGGCTGCTGCCATGCTGATGCTGTGCGCGCCAATGTCGGTGCTGCTGCGCACTTCCTTGGCGACGGCGAAGCTGCGCTGAAACAGTTGGTGCAGCGTGCGGCCCATCGCGCCTGCGCCTTCAGCTGCGCGCACTGCGTCTTTCATCTGGCCCAAAATCTGCGGCTCACCCAGCACCATCGAGTCCAGGCCGCTGGCTACCCGAAACGCATGCCGCGCGGCCTGGTCGCCTTCGAGTGTGTAGGTGTGTGAGCGCAAGGTGTCGCTTGTCACGCCGCCGCTTTTGGCCAGCCAGGCCAGCGTGTGCTCCAGTGCAGGCGAATCACTGGCACCATAAATTTCAGTGCGGTTGCAGGTCGACAAAATGGCCGCCTCTGGCGCGTTGGCCAACCCGGCGTGCGAATCGCGCAGGCGCATCAGCGTGGGCGTCATCTGGTCGAGCGAAAACGCAAAACGACCGCGCAAATCCAGCGGTGCAGTGTTATGGTTTAGCCCAAGGGCCCAGACAGACATTCCGACATTATAAAATTGAACCGAGATTGTCCATTAGGACGCAGGTGTATGGCGAGGCGAGTTGCGAGTCAGTTTGGTCACTGGTGAGGATCCTATTAGCCCCGCTATCGGTGACG
>JAYVPR010000092.1:0-2468 GCA_043757245.1 Polaromonas sp.
ATCTGGATCGAAACCATGACACCAACTCTGCTGCTGCGTTCTTGGCCGCTTCTCTTGGAATCAAGTCGCTTCAACAGTTAACGAGGACATAGCCATTAAAAAACCTGCGGTTAAAAGCAAAAAAGCACCGCCATGCAGTGCTTTTAAGATGGGGGAAAATGGGTTAACCGGGTACTTTTTTCAGCATTTCCAGGCCGACTTTGCCTTGAGCAATTTCTCGCAGCGCAGTAACTCCGGGCTTGTTTTTGCTGTCGATTTTGGCCGCATGACCCTGGCTCAACATTCTGGCGCGGTAGGTTGCAGCCAGCACCAACTGGAACCGGTTCGGGATTTTTTCTAGGCAGTCTTCAACAGTAATGCGGGCCATGGTGATCTCCGGTAGGGTCGATGTTTCAGGTGATATGAAGAGCTTTGAAGGTTTCTGCCCTGGCAATGCGCTGGGCTGAAAACTTGAGCCGCTGGGCGTGAACAATGGTTTTCAGGTCGAAAACCGCACGCTCAAACAATTCATTGATTATAACGAAGTCGAATTCCCTGGCCTGCGCCATCTCCAGCGCGGCATTTTTGAGCCGCAGTTCGATGATGTCGGAAGCATCTTCGCCGCGCCGCTGTAAACGTGAGCGCAACTCTTCCCAGCTGGGTGGCAGGATAAAAATTAGCACCGCGTTGGCAAAAATCCGCTTGATATTGATGGCGCCCTGAAAGTCGATCTCCAAAACAACATCTGCGCCGTGGGCGATGCGCTCTTCAATGGCGTGCCGCGACGTGCCATACCGCTGACCATGCACATGCGCCCACTCCAAAAACGAGTCGTGTAGCACCATGCCGTCAAACTCATCCGGCGATATGAAGTAGTACTCGCGCCCATGTTTTTCCTGGCCGCGTGGTGCGCGTGTGGTGTGCGAAACCGCTGGCTGGATGCGCGCATCCAGCTCCATCAGCGCCTTGACCAGGCTGGACTTGCCCGCCCCGCTGGGCGCTGCTACAACAAATAAGTTACCGGGGTAGTCCATATTTTTATTGCTGGTTAACGGCATTATTCCGAAGGCGTTACTCGATATTTTGAACCTGCTCACGAATCTGCTCTATCAGCACTTTCATGTCGACAGAAATACGTGTCAATTCAAGCGACGCTGATTTGGAGCCCAGCGTGTTGGCCTCGCGGTGCAGTTCCTGAATTAAAAAGTCAAGC
This sequence comes from Polaromonas sp., assembly GCA_043757245.1. Classification (GTDB taxonomy): domain Bacteria; phylum Pseudomonadota; class Gammaproteobacteria; order Burkholderiales; family Burkholderiaceae_C; genus Polaromonas. The sequence continues at coordinate 1,193 of JAYVPR010000092.1, forward strand.
CGTTTGCCCAGCTCGCCACCACCCTCCAGCAAACGGTCAATTTCATCAAGATGCGATGCCAGGCGGGTTATTTCTTCGGCCACATCGATGCGCATGGCAAACGCTGTGGCTTCAGTCTGGGCTCTGTCACGGGCAGCCTCCGGCATAGTCGCACCATCCGCCAAAGCCATGGCTTCTTTGAAGCGTTCCAAAAAACGGTTTTTTTGCAGTTCAACCAGTTGCGGCACCAAAGGAGTAGCTTGCGCCGACAGCGCGCGCAACTGCGCGGTTCGGCCCAGTAGCATGTCTTTGAGTCGCTCGCCTTCGCGCTGGCGCGCTGAAAGCAGCTCTTTCAATGCTTTTTTAGCCAGTTTCAGTAACTCATCCGCATGGTCGTGTGGCTTTTTGTCTTCATTGGTGGCGATACGCAAGACGTCAGCCACGCTCAATGGGGCGGCTTGCGGCAGCCAGGACTTGATGCTGTCCTCCAGCGAACCCAGGCGTTGCAAAGTGATCGCTGATGGAGCGCGCAGGCTGCTGCCAGAGCTGCTGTCCAGCGCTGCCCTGAGCTCAATCTTGCCGCGTTTGAGTTTTGCTGTCAGCAATTCGCGCAGGGCAGGTTCAGCCTGGCGCAGCTCATCGGGCAAACGAAAAGCCAAATCCAGAAAACGGCTGTTGACTGAGCGAATCTCAACGCCGAGCCGGGCAGTTGCGGCCTGGCCAGATTCACTGGCCGCATCCGGAGCGCTGGTGTTTGACTGGACGGCCGCATAGCCTGTCATGCTGTAAACTGACATTTAGTAATAAGCTTTTAGTAGAAAATTTTTAGCAGAAACTGGATTTCAAGGGCAGGATTGGGTGGGTTTCACCTCTGCACATCTTTAAATTATGTCAAAGGTTAAACCAGCTTCCTTACCGCCCGACACCGTTATCGGTGGCTACCGCGTTGTGCGCAAGCTTTCGGCCGGCGGCTTTGGGGTAGTTTACTTGGCTGTTGACAACGAAGGCCAGCAGGTCGCCATCAAGGAGTATTTACCCTCCTCGCTGGCAGGCCGCGCGCCTGGGGAATTGCTGCCGCAGGTGTTGCCAGAAAAGCTCTCGCTTTATCGTTTGGGATTGAAAAGCTTTTTTGAAGAAGGTCGTTCGCTGGCTCAAATTTCACACGGATCTGTCGTCAGTGTGTTGAATTTCTTCCGCGAGAACGAAACCGTTTACATGGTGATGAACTATCTGGAGGGCGGAACGCTCCAGGACTTCATCATCACCGCGCGTGAACTAAAAAAACAAAAGGTGTTCC
>JAYVPR010000093.1:0-9068 GCA_043757245.1 Polaromonas sp.
GCATGGGAAACATTGTTTCCTACCATCGGGCCTTTGCCCGTTACCTGACAGACGCGTGCCATGAGCACTCTCCGTAAAAAATAAAATCGGATGCGGAAAACAACATTAATTTGCTTAAATTTTCCAGCGAAGCCTTAGATTATAGCCTGAAATCTAAGGCCAAGGCAGACAGTTAAGCGTTCTGCTCCAGAAACCGCTGCGCATCGAGCGCCGCCATGCAGCCCGTACCAGCACTGGTGATGGCCTGTCGGTAAATATGATCTTGCACATCGCCTGCCGCAAACACTCCTGGCACGCTGGTCATAGTGGCAAAACCATCGAGTCCGGTTTTGGTGATGATGTAGCCACCTTTCATCTCCAACTGGCCGTTAAAAATGTCAGTATTGGGCTGATGACCAATGGCGATAAAGCAGCCTTTGAGTTCTATGTCGTGCGTGGCGCCGGTCAAACTGCTTTTCAGCCGGACACCCGTCACGCCGCCCTTGTCGCCCAGCACTTCTTCGAGCGTGTTGTGAACTTTTAAAACAATCTTGCCCGCCGCTACCTTTTCATGCAGCTTGTCAATCAAAATGGCTTCGGCCTTGAACTTGTCCCGGCGGTGAACCAAATATACCTTGCTGGCGATGTTGGACAAATAAAGCGCTTCTTCAACGGCCGTGTTGCCGCCGCCGACCACGCATACATCCTGCTCGCGGTAGAAAAACCCGTCGCAGGTTGCGCAGCCTGAGACGCCGCGACCCATGAAAGCCGTTTCGCTCTCTAGTCCCAAATATTTAGCCGATGCACCAGTGCAAATAATCAGCGAATCGCAGGTGTACACACCGCTGTCGCCGGTCAGCGTAAAAGGACGCTTTGAAAAATCAACTGTATGAATATGGTCAAAAATTATTTCCGTCTTGAAACGCTCGGCGTGCTCTAAAAAACGCTGCATCAGCTCGGGTCCCTGTACGCCCTGCGCATCGGCGGGCCAGTTGTCAACGTCTGTGGTGGTCATGAGCTGGCCGCCTTGTGCGATACCAGTAATCAGTACCGGATTCAAATTCGCGCGAGCAGCGTAAACAGCAGCGGTGTAGCCCGCCGGGCCTGAGCCCAAAATCAGAACTTTTGAATGTTTCATGGGTAAAAAACTTGGTGAGTGAACTTAAGAAGTAAGTTAAAGTCTGAGCCGTAATAGCAATAAGAGTGCCGTGACAAGACTTCAATATTAACGAATGCCAACTATTGTAGGGACTTGATTTTTGTCCTGACAGTCGTAGGGTTAGAGGAAAAATAATATGTCCACGATGGTGTCCAACCTGGAACTGATCCGCAGAGTCCCGCTGTTTGCAATGCTTACGGCCAGCCAAGCCGAGTCAGTGGCTGAAGCCGTTGTCAAGTCCAGATTCAAACGTGGTGAATCGATTGTTGAGCAGGGCAAAAAATCCAATTCTTTAGCCATTATTTTGACCGGTCGGGCTCGCGTAATCACGACCGATTTGCGCGGGCGGGAGGTCATTTTGGCGACCCTGAAGCCAGGTGACTATATTGGCGAGATGAGCTTGATAGACAATGAACCGCATTCAGCTACAGTGCAAGCGGAGGTACAAACCGATGTGCTGATATTGGGGCGACTGGAGTTTGCCCGTTGCCTGCCTGAAAATTCGTCAATGGCCTACGCTGTGATGAAAGGTTTAGTCCAGCGCCTGCGTCATGCAGACCGCAAAATAGAATCACTCGCCTTGATGGACGTTTATGGCCGGGTCGCCAGAGCGCTGCTGGAGTTTGCGGTGGTTAACGACCAGGGCGATGCCGTGATTCGTGACAAGGTATCCCGTCAAGACCTCGCCAAAATGGTCGGTGCTTCGCGTGAAATGGTCAGCCGCGTGATGAAAGACTTGGAAGAGCGTGGTTTTATCGACACCCGCAGCGATGGTTCGATGGTCGTTAAAGATCGTTTAAATTCCCTTGAGTAGAGGTTGGCCGTTTTATCTGCGGTAAGCTAGCGCAGGTCATGACTTACTCACTCGACACCCTGAACACTCTGAACTCCCAAAACTCTGCAGCGCCCGGTGGCGTACGCCGTTTTACCCAAGAGGTCGGACTGATTCTTGGAATGCTAGGGCTGCTTTTCTGGCTGCTGGCGCTGATCAGTTATTCGTCCCAAGACGCGGCCTGGTCAACATCTGGCAGCGCACAGGCTTTGAGTGTTGCGCAAAGGGGCGCATACAACTGGGGTGGCAGGCTAGGAGCTTATCTTGCCGACGCGAGTTATTTTTTTCTCGGATTTTCTGCTTGGTGGCTGCTGGCGGCGGGCTTGTCGGTGTGGCTTGCGTCGCTAGCCCAGTGGTTGCGTGCTGAGGCGTTACCGGGTGAGCCGCCGCATAGCCACCGGGCCAAGTTCTGGCTGGCGCTGCCGCTGCTGTTGGCGGCCAGCAGTGGGCTCGAATGGTCACGCTTGTACCGTTTTGAGGCACGTTTGCCTGACCACGCAGGCGGTGCGTTAGGTTATTGGGTGGGTAGCGCGGGTGTCAAGTGGCTGGGCTTTGCGGGCTCTGGCCTGGTACTGATTGCCGTCGGCGTGATGACGGCTTCCGTGGTGTTTGGTTTTTCCTGGGCTCACACCGCCCAGCGATTGGGTGAATGGATCAGTAACCTGATTGAATCGCGCCGTGAAAAACGTGAAATCGCTGAAGACTTGGCGGTGGGCAAAAAAGCCGCCAGAGAGCGCGAAGAAATTTTGATCGATGAACGAATCGGGATTGAAGAACATCACGCCGTGCCGATGTTGATTGAGCCAACCTTCGTTGATATTCCAAAAAGCGAGCGTGTCATCAAGGAGCGGCAAAAACCGCTCTTTAAAGACATGCCGGACTCCAAATTGCCGCAGGTAGACTTGCTTGACGGCGCGCTATCAAAACAAGAAGGCGTAGCGCCTGAAACGCTGGAGATGACGTCTCGTTTGATCGAGAAAAAGCTCAAGGACTTTGGTGTCGATGTACGTGTGGTTGCCGCAGCGCCTGGCCCGGTTATTACCCGTTATGAGATTGAGCCCGCCACGGGTGTTAAAGGCTCGCAAGTGGTAGGGTTGGCCAAAGACTTGGCGCGTGCGCTGAGTCTGGTTTCTATCCGCGTGATTGAAACCATTCCCGGTAAGAACTATATGGCGCTGGAGTTGCCCAACGCCAAGCGTCAGTCCATTCGCTTAAGCGAAATTTTGGGGTCGCAAGTTTATAACGATGCCAAAAGTTTGCTGACGATTGGTTTGGGCAAAGACATCGCTGGCCACGCGGTGGTGGCAGACCTGGCCAAAATGCCGCACTGCCTGGTGGCGGGCACCACGGGTTCGGGCAAGTCGGTGGGCATCAATGCCATGATTTTAAGCCTGCTCTACAAGGCCGATGCGCGCGATGTGCGGCTTTTGTTGATTGACCCCAAGATGCTGGAGATGAGCGTTTACGAAGGCATTCCGCACCTGCTGTGCCCAGTGGTGACAGACATGCGCCAAGCGGCCCACGGCTTGAACTGGTGTGTGGCCGAGATGGAAAAGCGCTACAAATTGATGAGCAAAATGGGTGTGCGTAACCTGGCCGGCTACAACGTCAAAATTGATGATGCCAAAGCCAAAGGCGAGTTGATTGGCAACCCATTTAGCCTGACGCCAGACCAGCCCGAGCCGTTGGAACGATTGCCTTACATCGTGGTGGTGATCGACGAACTGGCCGATCTGATGATGGTGGTGGGTAAAAAGATTGAAGAGCTGATTGCCCGTCTGGCGCAAAAAGCGCGCGCCGCAGGCATTCACTTGATACTGGCTACCCAACGGCCCAGCGTGGACGTGATCACGGGTCTCATCAAAGCCAACATCCCCACCCGCCTGTCTTTTCAGGTGAGCAGCAAAATTGACAGCCGTACGATTCTGGACCAGATGGGGGCCGAGGCGCTGCTGGGTATGGGCGACATGCTGTACATGCCCAGTGGAACGGGTTTTCCGATTCGGGTGCATGGCGCTTTTGTCAGCGACGACGAGGTGCATCGCGTGGTCGCTTACCTGAAAGAGCAGGGCGAACCTAATTACATTGACGGTGTGCTTGAGGGCGGTGTGGCCGATGGTGAAGGCGGCGACTTGGGTGGTGACCTCAATGCATCAGGTAATGCCGGCGACGAAAAAGACCCGATGTATGACCAGGCCGTTGAAATCGTTCTGAAAAACCGCAAAGCCTCTATTTCATTGGTGCAACGGCATCTGAAAATCGGATACAACCGCTCGGCACGCATGCTCGAAGAGATGGAAAAAGCAGGTTTGATCAGCGCCATGTCAGGCAGCGGTCAGCGTGAAATTCTCGTACCGGCACGGGCAGAATGACGACACGCTGCGCTGCCCCTCAAAGCGATACTTTAAACATGACAACATTCAAAATTTTTCATTTTTCAAAGTTTCTTCTGGCTTCGTCAATTGCTATTATTTCAGTAGCTGCTTGCGCCCAAGAACAGGGAGCTACAGTCTCAAAAGATCTCGAAAACTTCGCCAAAAATACCAAAAGTGGCCGTGCTGTCTTCACGCAGGTTGTCACCAGTCCGGCAAAAGACGGCCAAACACCCAAAACCAAAACGTCGTCAGGAACGTTCGAGTTTCTGCGGCCTAACCGCTTCAAGTTTTTGTACAAAAAACCGTTTGAACAATCTATCGTGTCAGACGGCCAAACCCTGTGGCTGCATGATTTGGATCTGAACCAGGTCACGGCACGCAAACTGGCTCAGGTGCTCAGTGGAACGCCAGCAGCCGTGATTGCAGCTGCGGCTGACTTGAAAGGGTTGCAGGCAGATTTCACCCTGACTTCTCTTGCCGAAAAAGGCGGACTTCAATGGGTGCAAGCCATCCCTAAGACCAAAGAAGGCCAGTTGCAGAGCATCACCGTGGGTTTTAAAGCTACGGATAAAGGCACAGAGCTGGCTGCACTGGAGATTTTTGACAGTTTTGGCCAGCGCTCAGTCATGACGTTCAGCCAATTTGAAGTTAACCCGGCTCTTACCGCGGCCAGCTTTCAGTTCAAGCCGCCCTCGGGGGCAAGCGTGACCAGTCCTTGATGGCCGTTAGTGTGAGTCCTGGATTTTGTAGCCCAGGCCGCGCATGGTTTGAATAAGGGAGGTTTGATGGGTCTTGTCGATCTTGGCGCGTAGGCGCGCGATGTATACGTCGACCACATTGGTGAGTGGGTCTTCGTGGCTGCCCCACACGTTGGACAAGATGCGTTCGCGGCTGAAAAGCCGACCTGGCGCGCTCATGAGCAGTTCCAGCAAAGCCAACTCCTTCGCTGTCAGTGTCAACTCCGCACCGTCACGGCGGACTTGCATTTTTTCTCGGTCAAACACCAAGTCAGCCACCATCAACTGGGTTGCTTGAGCTGGGCGCAACTTGAGCTCAACCGGCCGTCGCATAAGCGATTCGATTCGTGCCAAGAGTTCGTCGAACGCGAAGGGTTTGACCAAATAATCGTCTGCGCCGCAGCGCAGACCCGTTACACGGTCTTGTACGGTGCTCATGGCAGTCAGCATGAGCACCGGCACCGGGTTGCAGTCGGCTCTCAGGTGCTGGCAGACCTCTATGCCACTCATTTTTGGCAGCATGATATCTAACAAAACCACATCAAACGTTTCATTTCTGACCATGCCTAAGCCCTGTTGTCCGTCAGACGCTACCTGAACCTTATAGCCTTCGGCTCGAAGTCCGCGGTGTAGAAAATCTGCCACACGCGGATCGTCTTCCACGACCAGTAGATTCATGACACATGACTTTCTTTGAATGCCGACCCCAATGAATCTGGCGAGGAGGCTAGGTGCAGCAGGGGCAATGTGATGGTCACGCACGCACCCCGTGCCCGCGCGCCAGAGGCAGCTGGACTGACATTGTTTTGTATGGTGATTTCCCCGTGGTGCGCGACCACAATCGCCTGTGCGATCGTCAAGCCCAAACCTGCGCCGTCGGGTCGCATGCTCCGCGCTATCTCACCACGAAAATGCCGTTCAAAAACGCCCAAGCACTCGCTCTCAGTCAAGCCGATACCTTCATCCCTGACAACGATCTGGACAATATTCTGGTGGCTGTCCAGACTGGCCAGCACCACGACATGCCCTGGCGCTTCGCTGTAACGGACCGCGTTGTCCAGTACGATGGTCAGCGCCTGCCGGAGCCTGTCGGGGTCGGCTTTGACCATCAACCCTTCTACTTCTGGCGATAGGACATCGCTGGGGAGGGAAAGACTGATGTTTCGGTTCTCGGCAACCGCTGCCATTTGCTGCAAGGCCGCCTTCAACACGACGCTAATCGGCGTTGGGCGAAGTTGCATTGCATACGGCCCGTTGTCAGATTTGGCCAGTTGCAATAAGTCTTGCACGCGGCTGCCAAGGTCGCTGCAGGCGTCCACAATGCGAATCAGGCATGCCCGATAGTCGCCATCCTGGTACGCGTTGCCTCGCAGTGCAATTTCTGCCTCACCACGGATCACCGTCACCGGGGTACGAAGTTCGTGGCTGACCTCTGTGAAAAACTGCCGTCTTCGAATGTCAATGCGCATCAAGGCCTCGTGACTGCGGGTGACATCAGAAATCTTGGCCGCTACGGCATCATCAAGCCCTTGTCGAAGATGCTCATTTTGTTCGCGCGCAGCTGCCAATTTGACGGCAAGCGCTTGAAGCTGCTGCGCAATCAGGCCGAACTCGTCGGCAGGGTGTTGGCTCCGACCTGGCAAAGTGCTGTAATCGTAGTTACCTTGTGAAATAGCGCTTGTGGCCTGCACCAGATTTTCAAATGGCCTTTGCATGCGTTTGACGAAGTACCCCACCGCAAACAAGCCCAAGGCGGTCGCTGTCAATGTCAGCCAGACGCTTGCCAAGCGTATTCGAGACAACGCCGTGGCCAGCTCGGCCTCGGCTCGGTCACTGGTTGCACGTTGCCTGATCACAGCTTGCTCCAGTACGGTGCGCATGTCCAAGCCATCTGCGCGATCAAAAATACTGATCAGATATGTCCATTTTTTAGATTGCTCACTGGAGGGGGCAATGGGGTCGGTTATTTGAAATCGGGTTGACTGAACCGATGTTTTAAGCAGCGCGAAGTTACGTAACAGCAGTTGCAAAGCAGATGATTCCGTACTAACACCGCTTGGAGACAGCGCCGCATCGCGTGGGGCGAGTTTTTGCAACTCGTCCAAGCTCTGCGACATCTTTTCAAGTAGATTGTTTTTCGCGACTTCCAGGGTGTCGCCTGCCAGCGCAGACTGTGCAAACCATACCTTGAGTCGCTGTTTGTTGGCACCAAGTTCGAGATAGTGGTTCAGCATGTTGGTCGCCACCAAACTGCGTTCGGCGTGTCGAGCTGCGCTGTAAGTGGCCCACAAGGTAAAAAGCCCTTGGGCCATGGCTAAAAAAACCATGGCCGCAAAGGCAATGCCGAGTCGCGTACGTATCATGCAGCTAGTTTAATGGTCAAAAAGCACTGCACCGTCCAAATTGAGCTGCCTCAGGAGCCAGCGTACGGCAGGGAAGAGTGATGCACCACGATGCGCGTTTTACCCATATCGTCTTTTTTGAAGGTCCAGGTTTTATCCACTGTCGTTTTTTTGCCGTCCTTGTCGGTAAAAATGACATGCCCCATGGTTGATGCCACATCGCCATTGATGTGGATGGCGGCGTTTTCAATGTCTACTTTTTTCCACCCTTTCAGTGCAAAGCCAGTGTCTTTAGGGTAGCTGGGGTTGCCGCCGACAAAGTAGGCCAATGCCCCCTCTTTGGTTACACGGAAGGTTTGCGGCGCTGATGTGAGCGTGGGTTTGAACAGCACCGGACCCATGTTGTAGCCATAAGCCGCGTCCAATACTGCATTGGCCGTCGCGGCTGCCTTGGCTTGACCGCCAGACACAAAGTCATTGCTGATTTGAATCAATGCATCGCCCCAAGCTTTTTGTACAGCCAGCACTTCTGCTTCTGTGATGTTGCTGTTGTAGACCGGCACAGGTTTTTGTGCAAATACGCTACCTGCCATGGCGATGCTGCCCAGCAAAGCGCCAGTACGAGCCAGTTTTTTGAATGTTGTGAGCGTAGTCATTTTGTAGTTCTCGACGGGTTAAAGGTTAATTGAGTACATGTCCAGGCTAAAAACCTGCGCGGTTTCCAGCTTTTTCTGTTCCAAACGATCGATCCGACCGTTGGATAGATTGGACATGCACCGCCTGAATTGCGGATGATGGAGCGATGAACCAGACCTGAACAAAACATGAACAACAGATGAAGAGCCGGATATTCGTTTTGTCTAAAATCGCATGAATGAAGACCATTTCGATACCTCAAGCCGAGTTGCAGCCCCTTGCTGAACGCCTGCGCCCCCAGTCTCTGGGCGAGGTCATCGGCCAGCAACACTTGCTGGGTGAGGGCATGCCGCTTCGCATTGCGTTCGAGTCCGGCCAGCCGCATAGCTGCATTTTGTGGGGTCCGCCCGGCGTTGGTAAAACCACAATTGCGAGGCTAATGGCCAGCAGCTTTGATGCGCACTTCATCACCATCTCGGCGGTGTTGGGCGGCATTAAGGAAATCCGTGAGGCGGTGGAGCAAGCCAGTATCTGGCGCGGGCAGAGCGGCGACCTGGCAAGTGCTGCCGGCAAGCGCACCATTGTGTTTGTAGACGAGGTACACCGCTTCAACAAAAGCCAGCAAGATGCGTTTTTGCCGCATGTTGAAAGTGGCCTGTTCACCTTTATCGGCGCCACCACAGAAAACCCATCGTTCGAAGTCAACTCCGCCTTGCTCTCGCGTGCCGCGGTGTACGTTCTGCAACCGCTACAGTTGACCGATTTAAAGAAAATAGTGGCGGTAGCCCTCGAAAAACAGTCTCTAAAAGCTATTGAAACCATAGCTGATGATGCCGTAGAGCGCTTGGTGGCCTATGCGGACGGTGATGCGCGGCGCTTACTCAATACGCTCGAATCTCTGGGTGTTGCAGCGGGAAATGAAAAATCTGGCGCGCCGTTGACTGAAGTCACCGATGCATGGCTGCTCAAAGTACTGGGCGAAAAAATGCGCCGCTACGACAAGGGCGG